>NZ_JBWLKM010000008.1:0-222480 GCF_059026085.1 Streptomyces sp. a15
TCCTGCGGAAGCGGGGGGCCTTCAGCGCGAAATGAACCACGCCGACCCGCAGAAAGCGGCTGGGGGTCCGGGGGTCATCCCCCGGGAAGACACAGCATCAGCGGGTCCGGGGTTCGAGTCCCTGGCGGCGCACAGACGACCGAAGGCCTCCTGCGGAAGCGGGGGGCCTTCAGCGCGAAATGAACCACGCCGACCCGCAGAAAGCGGCTGGGGGTCCGGGGGGCATCCCCCGGGAAGACACAGCATCAGCGGGTCCGGGGTTCGAGTCCCTGGCGGCGCACGATGTCGAGGGCGAGGCGTGTTCGCGGAAAGCGCGAACCGGCCTCGCCCTCGTCGCTTCTGCGCGGCTACGCCGCGCGTTGCGGGGGCGCCGCCACCCACGCCCCCTCAAGCAGGGCCTCTCGTGGAAACGAGGGGCCCTTCGGCGTCCGCCGAGGTCAGCCTCCGGTACGCCTGCTCCCCGGGCGGCCGCCACCACACCGGACCGGTACACCGGACCCCCTCCTTCCTGAGCCGCGCCCGGTGGATCTTGTTCGTCGCGGTGACCGGCATCCGCTCCAGCACGCGCACGAACCGGGGCGCCATCTTCGTCCCGAGGTCGGGCTGGGCGAGCAGGAACTCGGCGAAGGACCGCGGGTCGAAGTCCCCGGCGATCGCCGCCATCACCTGGTCCCCGGTCACCGGGTCCGGTACGGCGTAGACAGCGACGGCGACCGCGCCCTCGTAGCGGGCGAGGATGTTCTCGATCATCGCGGCGGCCAGGTTCTCGCTGTCGACGCGCAGCCGGTCGTCGGTGCGGCCGGCGAAGTAGAGGAAGCCGTCGGCGTCGCGGTAGAAGAGGTCGCCGGTCCAGTACCAGCCGTCGTCCCGCAGCCGTGCCGCGTCCGCGTCCGGGTTGCGCCAGTAACCCTCGAAAGGGCTGGGGCCGCGGTTCACCAGCTCCCCGATGGCCTCCTCGCCGTTCAGCAGCCGCCCGGCCGCGTCGAAGACCGCCGGCGGGCACTCCTCGCGCGTGTCCGGGTCGAGCACCACGAGGCCGGGTGCCGCCGGGCCGACCGCGCCGGACGGTGTGCCCGGCGCCCACTGGATCGCCGCGCCGCCCTCCGACGACCCGTACCCCTCCACCAGCCGCACCCCGAACCGCCGCTCGAAGGCCGCCGCGTCCACCGCCCCCGCCTCCGTGCCGAAGCCCAGCCGCAGCGGGTTGTCCCGGTCGTCGGGGCGCGGCTCGGTGGCGAGGAGGTACTGGATCGCCCGGCCCACGTAGGTGAAGTACGTCGCGCGGTAGCGCCGTACGTCCGCCAGGAAGCCGGACGCCGAGAACCGCCGGCGCAGCGCCACGCCCGCGCCGGCCGCGAGGGCGGGGGCCCAGTCGGCGATCACCGCGTTGCCGTGGAACATCGGCATGCAGACGTAGTGCACGTCGTCCGGGCGGACGGTGAACTGGTCCGCCAGGGAGCGCCCGGCGGCGGCCAGGCGGCCCTGGGAGCAGAGCGCGGCCTTCGGGGCGCCGGTCGAGCCGGAGGTGAAGTAGAGGAGGAGGCGGTCGGCCGGGGTGGCCCGGGAGGGGTCCGGCCGCGCGTCCGCGTAGGGGGCGAGCAGGTCGTCGTACTCCTGCGCATCGGTCACCAGAAGGCGTACTCCCCCACGCTCGACTGCGCTCGCGCGGGGGGACCCCCATGGCAGCCGCAGGCCGGTCAGGAGCGGCAGGTGGGCGCGCTCGGTGACCAGGATGCGGCACTCGGTGTGCAGGATGTCGCGGGCGAGTTCGGGGCCGCGGCGGGTGGGGTTGACGCCGGCGACGGCGACCCGGGCGAGGGCCGCGGCGCTCAACCACAGGGGGTACTCGGGGGTGTTGTCGAGCAGGACCCCGATGTGCGCCCCGGGCGGCAGGAGGTCGGCCAGCAGCGCCGCACGGGCCGCCGCGCCCGCCGCCACCTCGTGGTGCGTGAGCGTCCGCTCCCCGCACCACAGCCCGGGTCGGTGGTCGCCCCACCGTGCCGCCACGAGTTCCGCGACCGTGCTCCGTCGACTGGACTCCATGGGCGCGCACGGTAGTTGACGTACCGTCAGATGTGGAGGCTAGGGCATGAATCCGTCCGCCACGTCGAAGATCGCGTGGGCCGTGACCATGAAGCCGAGGCAGAACAGGACCATCGTCCCGAAGAAGGCCAGCAGGCAGCCCGTGCCCGCCGCCAGCTTCCCGGGCGCCGGCGCCTTGGCCGTGGCCCGCTCCGGGCGGTCCGCCGCGTAGTGCACGGTGACGAGGTCGCCCTCGATGGTCGTCCCCCGGCCGCCCGTCTCGTCGAACCGGACGACGCGGCCCTCGCGCGTGGCGAACTCGTAGACGTGGTGCAGGGTCGTGCGCACGGACGAGTCACCGCCGCCGCTGGTCGTCGTGTACACCCGCAGACAGCGCGCCTGGGCCGTCAGGCCGCTGTTCCAGGCGCTGCTGACCTCCCGGGCGCGACGGACCACCGTGAACGCGGCGAATCCCAGGATCCCGATCATGAGCAGCGGCACGACGTAGAAGAACGCTTCCATGGTGTCCCCCGATGTTCGTACGCCGTCACGTTCGGCGGCGTGTGGGGAACCTACCCGCGGGGGGTGCCGGACTGTCTCAAGCAGTGCTCAAGCTTCCGGCAGCCCCCGCGGGCGGCGCTCAGAACGTGACGTCCGAGCAGGCGTAGAACGCGTTCGCCGTGTCCGCGATCGTCCACACCGCGACGATGACGTGCCGGCCGCTCAGGCCGGACGGCAGGGTGCCGCTGTGGGAGAGCGTGGACGGGGGTCGCTGGCCGTTGTAGGGGACGGTCAGGAACGGGGTGAGGTTGAGGTCGGTACGGGCCAGGTTGTGGTTCTGGTTCCAGCCCGGCTTGGTGACGTAGTACTTGAAGTCGGTCGTGGCGTGCATGGCCGTGAACTGCCAGCGGAACGTGTAGCTCTGACCGCCCGACACCTTCGTCGTGGGCCAGGCGCCGCCCGACGGGGTCTTCGGGCTGTCGAGCTGGGCGAAGGGCGTGTTGCCCCCGGAACAGATGCGGCCGTCGGCCGGACCGGACGCGGGGAAGCCCTTGGGGCCCTCGACGCTCTGCGGCTCCCACTGGATGTTGCCGCAGTTGGTCACGGTGCCGTTCTGGCAGAGCTTCTGACGGCTGATGGGGAGGTCGGTGTAGCCGTGTCCGCTCGCACCGCCGGACGAGAGCACGAGGGCTCCGGTCGTCGTGAGGCCGAGCGCGGCGGCGTACCACTTGGTCTTTTTGCGCATGCTGCCGCTCCTGGTGAACGTGGGGGAGTTTCAGTGAGCTGTGCAGGTAGGTCTAGACCAAGTCCCAGATTATTGCCGACAGTTGACTGTGTCCATATCAAAGACGTGTCCATACCAATCAGGAGGTTGCTTCCCCACGCCCCGCGCAGAACGCCACCGTCAAGTCCTTCACCAGCGCCTTGCGTTCGTAGTCGTCCAGCTCCACCAGCCCGCGCATGGTCAGCCGCGTCACCGTGTCCTCCACCGAGTCGACGACCGAGGTGAGCACGGTCGCCCGGTGCTGGGCGTCCAGCGCCGCGATCCGGCGGCGGTGCATCGCGGACGCGACCTCGGGCGCGTACTCCAGCCGCACCGGCTGCACCGAGAACACCTCGACCCCGACCGGCGCCGCGTCCGCCGCGACCATCCGGGTCAGCGCGTCCCCGGCGGTGTCGGCGGACCCCCGTCCGGACCCGGGCATCACCACCGGCACCCGGGCGAGCCCCGCCTCCACGCACTCGCGCAGATACGTCTCGTGGTCCTCGACGCCCAGCGTGGCCCGCGCGGTGTCCCGCACCCGCCACACCACCAGCACCACCGCCCGGAGCGCGACCCCGCTCGCGTCGGCCGCCGGCATCGGCTCGCTGCGCCAGTGCCGCAGCCGTACGTCCACCCGGCGGCGCAGCAGCAGCGGGTTGACCCACAGCAGGCCGGTGCGCCGGACGGTGCCCCGGTAGCGGCCGAACAGGCCGAGCACCCAGGCCCGCCCGGTCCGCCCCCGGGCCAGCCCGCCGAAGCCGAACAGCCCGAGCGCGCCCGCACCCGCGTACGCCGCCCACTGCGCCGGGCCGAGGCCCGCCCCGGCGTACGACGGCAGCCGGAGCGCCTCCACCGCGAGCGGCGGCAGCGCGCCCGCCCACCACGACGTGACCACACAGCCGGCCGCTCCGCAGACACCGGCGAACACGCCCGCCGCGCCCGGCAGCACCCGCGCGGGCCGCTCCCTCAGCGCGGGGTCGACCTCGGGCGCGGGCCGGGGCTTCGACGGCATCGGCCGCCTGAAGCGGGGCTGCTCCCCCGTCCCCTGCCGGCGCCCCACGACGGCCGGCTTCAGCGGCACCGACACCGGGTCGGGCTCGTCGCGGAACAGCAGATGGACGGGGATCTCGGTGGTCGCCTCGTTCTGGATGAGCCGGGCGGGACGGGAAAGCCCCTCGGACTCGGGGATGCGCTCCGGGATGCGCTCGGGAACGTGCTCCGGGATGTGCTCAGGTGTGTGTTCGGGGACGTGGTCGGGTGTGTGTGAAGTGGTCGTGCTCATGCGTGCCTCCAGCCTCCGCGCCAGATACGCCGTGCCAGTGCGTGGGTTGCCCATGCCGGTGCGTGGGTTTACGAGAAGAGCCGCCGCCAGGTCTCCGGACCCGGGTAGCCGTCCGCCGCGCCGCCCCGCCAGCCCTGGGCGCGCTGGAAGGCCTCGACGCCTCGCCGGTCCGCCTCGCCCCAGCGCGGTCCCGGGCCGGTCGTGTAGTACGTGCCGAACCCTTTCTTCACCAGCTGCTTCCCGAGCTGGGTGACGTACTGGTTGGTCGCCCCGGGCCGGAACATCGCCCGCCCCGGATAGCCGGGCACCCCGTGGGAGGCGGGCCCGGCAGGCACGGGAGGTCCGGCCGCCCCGGCCGTGACGTCCCTGCCCTGTCCCGTCACCAGCAGCTGCCAGGTCCGCGGCCCCGGCAGCCCGTCGGCGTCCCCGCCCCGCCAGCCCTGGGCCTGCTGGAAGGCCTGGGTCGCCCTGCGGTCCGCGTCCGACCAGCGCGGTCCCGGACCGGAGGTGTAGTAGCGCCCGGCGCCGCGCTCGACGAGCATGCGGCCGAGCTGGGTGACGTACTTGTTGTTCGCGCCCGGCCCGAAGTACGCCGCTCCCGGGAACGGCGCGTTCGCCGGGGCGGCCGGTTTCGCGGTGTCCGGCTTGTCGGGATCCGGCTTCGCGAGGTCCGGTTTCACGGGGTCCGGTTTCACGGGGTCCGGCTTCGCAGGGTCCGGCTTCGCGGGATCCGGTTTCGTCCCCGCCGTACTGCCCGCGAGCCCCTTGTAGCGGTAGGCGACGTACCGGTCGGAGTGGCTCCAGTAGGCGTACGGGGTGGACTGCCTGCGGGCGTACGGGCGGGTCGCCTCGTAGGCGATGTAGTAGGTGTGCGTGTAGTCCGTCCAGCCGCCGAAGATCACGACGTGCGAGCCCTTCTCGGGGTCCGCCGGATTGTGGAAGAGGAGGATGTCGCCGGGCCGCAGATCGTCCTTGGCGATCCGCACCCCGTACTGGCCGAGGCTGCCCGTCCACTCGTTCCCGGGGAGATTCCAGGCCATCGACACAAAGCCCGAGCAGTCCTGCCGGTACCCGTCGCCCCAGTACCCGCTCATGCTGTACGGCACCTTCGCGGCGACCCACCGCTTGGCCCGTTTGATGATGTCCGCGCGGGTGGTCGCGGGCGTCTTCACCGGCGCCGGCCGCCCGCCCGGGCCGTGCAGCGGGGCCTTGCCGCCCTGCGGGGTATCGGGCTCGTCACCTGCGGGAACGCCCGGACGGGCGGGCGCGTGGGGGGCGGCGAGGGCCGGTGCCGTATGGCCGGAAACCAGCGCCGTGGAGGCCGCTGCCGCGAGGATCACCGCCCGGTGGGCAGCGGGGTGACGGCCGGTCGGGGACGACGGGGAAGACGGCAGGACCCGTCGCCAGTGAACGCATCCGGGGCAGTCGCAGTCGCTCGCGGGATCGAATTCCTCGAAGACCGGAGTCGTCATGCGATTCCCCTCACACTCCAGATGGAAATGTCCGCACCTGTGCACATTCGCCAGTTTCTCAACTGTCTTCCCGACGCGCATGCTGACGGTCCGAATGATGTACGGCGGCCCGCTCCGGGCCGCCCTCCGGCCCCCGTCGGCGGTCCGGAGCACCCTCCGCCATCCGGTAAGCTCGTGCAGGTCAGCAGGCGCCGCTAGCTCAGTTGGTTAGAGCAGCTGACTCTTAATCAGCGGGTCCGGGGTTCGAGTCCCTGGCGGCGCACAGACACGACAGGCCCCCTGCTCAGGCGGGGGGCCTGTCGCGCTTCCGGAGGGGTCGTCACCCACCCTGCTGTCCACAATGACTCCACAAGGTCCCCACAGGCGCCACAATGAACGCGTATGACCGGTAAACACCGCGTTTCGCATCTTGCGATCATGATGAACACCGTAGAACCCTGGTTTTCAAGATGCTGCGGATTCGCGGCAGTTGGGGGGCAAGGAGCCGGTTGCCCGGTTGATCGGGGAGAGGGGCCCCGTTCGTGACCGGATGCCGAGGGGGGCATCATGCAACCGGAAGGTCGTGGTTCCGTGTCTTGTAAGTGTGGAGCATGTGGTGACTGCGACCCACCGCTGATACGAATGTGAAGGTCGAGGGGGACCTGAGCAGACGTAAGGAAACGACGAAACACGCGGCGCTCCCGCGTGTGGGGGGATGACTCATGACGTCGACGCCGACGGGCGCCCGGCAGGACTCCGACCCGTCCCGAACCACCCAGCTCAGGGTGCCTTCGCATCGGACCGGTACGTTCCGCCGGATCAAGAAGACACTTCCGAAATACGACTACGAGCACTACAGCAGACTGGCCGGCCCCCTCACGCAGCCCGATCCGGGCAAGCCGTACAGGGTGCAGTACCGCTCGTTGATCTCGCAGGAGCCGCACCGCATCAGGGTCGCGCTGATGCTCGCCGCCGCGCCGCTGCTCTCGCTGGTCCTGCTGGCCTGGCTGCTCCAGCCCGAGCACTGGACCGAGCGCGACTACCCGGCCTTCTCCTGGCTGCCCGCGCTCGACATCGTGATGCTCGTCTCGATCGGCCTGATCGAGTTCTTCCGCTGCATGAACGTGCTGTCGAACGCGCACGCCACCCTCGTCGCCCGCGACCCGATCCCGGTGGTGCCCGAGACCGGCACCAGAGTCGCCTTCCTCACCTCCTTCGTGCCCGGCAAGGAGCCGCTGGAGATGGTGACGAAGACCCTGGAAGCCGCGGTGAAGATCCGGCACCGCGGCCTCATGCATGTCTGGCTCCTCGACGAGGGCGACGACCCGGCGGTCAAGGAGGTCTGCGAGCGCCTCGGCGTGCACCACTTCTCCCGCAAGGGCGTCGCGAAGTGGAACCAGGCCTCGGGCCCGCACCGTGCCAAGACCAAGCACGGCAACTACAACGCCTGGCTGGACGCGCACGGCGACAACTACGACTTCTTCGCCTCCGTCGACACCGACCACGTGCCGCTGCCGAACTACCTGGAGCGGATGCTCGGCTTCTTCCGCGACCCGGACGTCGGCTTCGTCATCGGCCCGCAGGTCTACGGCAACTACGACAACTTCGTCACCAAGGCCGCCGAGTCGCAGCAGTTCCTCTTCCACGCGCTGATCCAGCGCGCCGGCAACCGCTACGGCTCGCCGATGTTCGTGGGCACGTCGAACGCCGTACGCATCAGGACGCTCAAGCAGATCGGCGGCCTGTACGACTCGATCACCGAGGACATGGCCACCGGCTTCGAGATCCACCGCCACAAGAACCCGGTAACCGGCAAGAAGTGGCGCTCGGTCTACACCCCGGACGTGCTCGCGGTCGGTGAGGGCCCCAGTGCCTGGACGGACTTCTTCACCCAGCAGATGCGCTGGTCACGAGGGACGTACGAGACGATCCTCAAGCAGTACTGGAAGGGCTGGTACTCGCTGCCGCCGAGCAAGCTCTTCAACTACACGATGATGATCATCTTCTACCCGATGTCCGCCCTCAACTGGATCCTCGCCGCGATCAGTTGCGCGCTGTTCCTGGGCCTGGGCGCCTCGGGAGTGAACATCGACCCGACCGTGTGGCTGATGCTCTACGGCAATGCCTCCGCGCTGCAGATCGGCCTCTACATCTGGAACCGCCGGCACAACGTCTCCCCGCACGAGCCGGAGGGCTCCGGCGGTGTGGCCGGCATGGTGATGTCCGCGCTGTCCGCGCCGCTCTACGCGAAGGCGCTGATCGACTCCGTCCTGCGGCGCAAGAGCAAGTTCGTGGTCACCCCCAAGGGCGACTCGGCGAGCCCGGACCGGTGGTTCGGGACCTTCCGGTACCACTGGTACTTCATCGTGCTCTTCACCGGCTCGATCGCCGCAGGATTCGTCTTCGGGCACTCGCACCCCGCGATGATCATCTGGGCGATGTTCGCCACGCTGATCACCGCGACGCCGATCTTCGCCTGGCGCCACATGCTGCGGCAGGCGAAGAAGCGGCCCGACGTGCCCGAGCAGGGGCCGCAGGACGCGGCTCCCGTCGCCCCCCAGACCGCGGCTCCCGCAGCTCCCGCAGCGGGGCCCTACGAGCCGCAGCCGCTGCCCGCGCAGCGCACGCCGGCCCAGCACGCCCCGCAGCACAAGCCGAGCTGGGCCGCGTCGAACGGGACGGGCGACCAGACCATGCAGATCGCCCTTGGTGGACTTGGGGGACGTAAGGAATGAAGGACCAGGCCGGCCGCCGCCGTGTCCGTCGACTCGCGATAGGCACAGCGGTGGTGCTCGCGCTGGCCGGGATGAACGGGCCGTGGCTGTACCGCTTCGGCACCGAGAAATACCACCAGTACCAGATCAACAGACCCGAGTACAAAGCCGAGAACGGCAAGTGGGACGTCATCGAGTTCCCGGAGGAGTACCGGCAGAACACCATCCACGCGGCGCTGCTGCGCACCGGCAAGGTCCTGCTCGTCGCGGGGTCGGGCAACAACCAGCAGAACTTCGACGACAAGAAGTTCGACACCCGGATCTGGGACCCCGTCAAGGGCACCATCAAGAAGGTCCCGACGCCCAAGGACCTGTTCTGCACCGGCCACACCCAGCTCGCCAACGGCAACCTGCTGATCGCGGGCGGCACCAAGCGGTACGAGAAGCTGAAGGGTGACGTCACCAAGGCCGGCGGTCTGATGATCGTCCACAACGAGAACCCGGACAAGCCGATCACCCTGCGCGCGGGCACCAAGTTCGTGGGCAAGGAGAACGGCCAGACCTTCGTGTCGAAGGACCCCGTCGTCGTCGAGCGGGCGAAGAAGAACTTCGACAAGGAGACCGGCAAGTTCCTCGGCAACACCCCGGGACTGGGCCGTATCTACGTCGAGGCGCAGAAGAGCGGCGCCAAGTACGAGACCGGCACGCAGGACAACTACACCGTCCAGGGTCTGTCCGGCGCCGACGCCAAGAACACGTACGGCATCGCACAGAAGCTCGCCCTCGACAAGAAGGACTTCCAGGGCATCCGGGACGCCTTCGAGTTCGACCCGATCGCCGAGAAGTACATCAAGGTCGACCCGATGAAGGAGGCCCGCTGGTACCCGACGCTCACCACCCTGAGCGACGGGAAGATCCTCAGCGTCTCGGGCCTCGACGACATCGGGCAGCTGGTCCCCGGCAAGAACGAGGTCTTCGACCCGGAGACCAAGAAGTGGAAGTACCTGCCGAAGACCATGCAGTTCCCGACGTACCCGGCGCTGTTCCTGATGCAGAACGGCAAGATCTTCTACTCGGGTTCGAACGCGGGCTACGGGCCGGACGACGTGGGCCGCGACCCGGGCGTCTGGGACGTGGACACCAACAAGTTCACCAAGATCCCCGGGCTCAGCGATCCGAAGCTGCTGGAGACGTCCGGGACCGTGCTGCTGCCGCCGGCGCAGGACGAGAAGTACATGGTGATCGGCGGTGGCGGGGTCGGCGAGTCCCCACGGTCCAGCAACAGGACCCGGATCGTCGACATGTTGGCGGACAGTCCGAAGTTCGAGGACGGGCCGACGCTGGAGAAGGGCACGCGCTATCCGCAGGCCTCGGTGCTGCCCGACGACACCGTGCTGGTGTCGGGCGGTTCGGAGGACTACCGCGGGCGCGGTGACTCCAACATCCTGCAGGCGCGGCTCTACCACCCGGACACCAACACGTTCGACGAGGTCGCCGAGCCGCTGGTGGGCCGGAACTACCACTCCGGGTCGCTGCTGCTGCCGGACGGGCGGGTGATGTTCTTCGGGTCGGACTCGTTGTACGCGGACAAGGCGAACACGAAGCCCGGGGTGTTCGAGCAGCGGATCGAGATCTACACGCCGCCGTATCTCTACCAGGGCTCGCGGCCGTCGCTCTCGGGCGGGCCGCAGACCATCGAGCGCGGGGAGTCGGGGACGTTCACCTCGCAGCACGCGTCGTCGGTCAAGTCGGTGCGGCTGATCCGGCCCAGTGCCGCGACGCACGTGACGGACGTCGACCAGCGGTCGATCGCGCTGGACTTCAAGGCGTCGGGCGACAAGCTCACCGTGACGGTGCCGAAGAACAAGAACCTTGTTCAGTCGGGGTGGTACATGGTGTTCGTGAACGACGACCAGGGAACGCCCAGCAAGGCCCAGTGGGTCAGGGTTCCCTAGGACGTACGAAAGGACGTACGTGACTGGGGGCGCCCTCCGGGTCGGAGGGCGCCCCCAGTCACGTAAGGACCGGTGGTCGGACTAGTCGGAAGCCTTGGCCAGCCTCAGCGCGTAGTCCGCCCACCACTCGCCCGCCTTCGGGCCGCCCTTGCACTCGCCGTCCGACTCTCCCGGGCGTTTGACCCAGACGTAGGCGTCCACCAAGGGATCCGCCGTCTTGGTCGTCGGGGTCTCCCCCAGTGCCCGGCCCGGCGGGTTGCACCAGCGTTCGTCGGGGTTGCCGCCCGTGTAGGGGCCGTTGCCGTTGCGGCTGGTGTCGATGACGAAGGGCTTGTTGCCCACCTTCGAGGAGAGCTCCTTGCCGTAGGCGATGGAGTCCTCGGTGGAGTAGAAGTTGGAGACGTTGACGGAGAAGCCGTCGGCCTGGTCGATGCCGGCGCGCTGGAGGGGTTCGAAGATCTGGTCGGGCTTGCCCCAGCCGGCGTTGCCCGCGTCGATGTAGACCTTGGTGTTCTTCTGGGACGTGAGCTTGCCGACCGCCTCGTTGAGCAGGGCGTAGCGCTCCTCGTGGAACTCCTCCGGTGTGCAGTTGTCCACCATGTGCAGTACCGCGTCCGGTTCCAGGATCACCGTCGCGGGGCGGTCGCCGATGCCCTTGACGACGCTGTCGACGAACGCCCGGTACGCGTTGCCGTCGGCGGCGCCGCCTCCCGAGAACTGGCCGCAGTCCCGGTGCGGGATGTTGTAGAGGACGAGCAGCGCGTCCCGGTCCGCCTTCTCGGCGGCCTCGGTGTAGCCGCGGGCCTGCTCCTCGGGGTTCTCCGGGACGATCCACTCGGCGGTCGGCTGCTCCGCTATCTTGCGGATCTGCTCGGCCTCCGCCTTCTTGCCCGCCTTCTCGTAGTCCTTCACCTGCTGCGCCGCGCTGCCGTCCGGGTTGACCCAGAACGGGTCCGTCTCCTTGGGCTGTTGGGTGATCGCGGCACCGGCGTCGTCGTTCTCCTTGTCCCCTCCGTCGTCCGAGGAACAGCCTGCCACCAGCAGTGCCGCCCCCAGCACCACCGCGGCAGCCCGCGTTCCGGCCCCCCTGCTGACGTACATCCAACTCCCCCTTGGGTGCACCGTTCCAAGTCTCAATCCTGACACACCAGACACGTTGCCCACGAGGCCGTCCGAACCTTGTCCAAGAGCTGTTACAGCGCCGATGGTCGGGGTACGCGCGCGCCCGTCCGGGGGCGCCCGTCCGACTCGGAAGAGGAGTGCTCGGATATGCGGTACACCACCAGGGAGATCCGGCTCGCGGCAGCACTGGTGGAGGCCGCGGACACACTCACCGACGGCTTCGAGACCACGCCCTATTTACAACGGATGTCCGACCACTGCGTCGAACTGCTCTCCGCGCGGACGGCCGGGGTCATGCTCATCGACGGCGGCGAGGCGGTGTCGCTGGCCGGCAGCAGCCGGCACCAGGAGGTGGCGCTCGACCTGCTGGAGGCGCAGTACGGCGGCGGACCCTGTCTGGAGAGCTACGGCTCCGGGAAGCCGGTGGCGCCGGTGTCCATCCGGGTGGCGCACGCGGACGCCCGCTGGCCGGCCTTCACCGAGCGGGCCCTCAGGCACGACATCGTGGCGACCTACGCGGTCCCGCTGCGGCGGCGCGAGACGCTGCTGGGCGCGCTGAACGTGTTCGTGCCGACGCCGCCCTCCGGGACCGAGGACTCCGAGGGCCCCGAGGATTTCCAGGACTCCCAGGATCCCGAGGACGGTACGGCCCAGGAGCTGCTGGTGGCGCAGGCGCTGGCCGACGCGGCTGCCGTCGGCCTGCAGAACCACCGTGTGTACAGCCAGTACCGCACCCTGTCCGGGCAGTTGCAGCAGGCCCTGACCAGCAGGGTGCGCATCGAGCAGGCGAAGGGCATGCTCGCCGAGCGCTGGCGGGTCGGCGCCGACCAGGCGTTCCTCGCGATGCGCCGGCACGCCAGGCGGCGCCGGCTGTCGCTGGACCGGGTCGCGGGCGCGGTCATCGAGGGGCTCGCGGACGACGCCGGACTGCGCCGGGAGGTGGAGGGGCCGCTCGACGGGCCGTCGTAGAAACCGCGTACCCTTCGCGTCGCACCAGGCATCACCAGCACTGATCACGGAGAGCCACCGGCCCGGGACTTGGCGTCAAACGACCTCTAGGCCCCGGCGCGCATCCGTTCTAGAGTCTTCTCATACGGCCCCGGCCCCCGGCCACGCGTTCACTTGCTCCGTGGCTTCCAAGCCTCCCGCGCCGGCGCCGGGTTACTCCCGCAACCCGTGCGTGCGCGGTCGAGGACCAGCCCGGTCGGCGGCTTCGGGGGGAGCGGGTCGCCGACCGGGCCGGGTGCGACTGACTTCTGTTCAGGCCCGCCTGTGCCTCACGAAGAGGACCAGCGCGCCGCCGAGCAGCAGTGCGCCGGCGCCCGTGGCGGCGGCCACGGGCAGGATGCCGCTGCCGCCGGTGCTGGCGAGGGAGCCGGTGTCGTCGGCGGCGGAGACCGTCTGGGTCCGGGGCGTGTTGCCGTCGGCCGTGGGCGTGGCGGACGCCGACGCGGAGGCGCTCGGCCCGGCGGCGCCGTCGCCGCCCTCCACCTCGACCGTGACGGCCGCGGTGTCGTTGCCGTGCCTGTCGTCGAAGCTGAGGGCGCTGCCGGACGGCGTGCTCGCCTGGGCGTGCCCCGTCGTGGTCACGGCGTTGTCGCGGACCTGCAGGCCGAACCGGTAGGTGCGGGTGTCCCCGACGGTGAACTCGCTCGGACGGGGCACGCAGATGTACTCCGGTGCGCCCGGCGTCTTCTCACCGGTGCCGGACGACGCCTCCTTGCTCCACACGCTGCACTGGTCGGGGATCTCCACCGCCTTGGCGCCGGTGGGCACGGTCAGCACCAGGGACGGATAGAAGTCGCCGTTGATGTAACCGACGCGGCCCGGGCCCTCGTTACTCAGGGAGATGTCCACGTACACCATGTCGCCCGGTGCGCCCTCGGCGGTGTCGCCGCCCGCGACCATGTCGGCGGTGTTGTCGACGTCGATCTTCTGCCGGCCGACCTCCGTGCCGTCCGCGGCTGCGTCTCCGGCGGGGACGAGGGAGAGCGCCGAACCCTTGCCCGACGGCGGCGTGGCGTCGGCGCCGGACACGGGCAGGGCCTCGCGGCCGAAGTACTCGAACAGGGCCTCCTCGCTCACGTCCAGCCCGACGGGCCGGTCCAGCCGGTAGCTCTTGCCGGGCTCGATGACCGTGTCGAACGTGCACAGCGCCTGCTGCGGCGCGTAGGACTCGTTCGGGCCGCTGGTGACCGTGGAGTACACGCAGTTGGAGAAGCGGTCCTCGTACGAGAGCCCGAGGGTGGTGAGCATCCGCAACTGCACGCCCTCGGCGGGCAGGCTGCCGGTGTTGCTGATGGTGACCGGGGCTTCGATCGTGGACCCGGGCTTGTCGCCCTCGCGGTTCGGCAGGGGGTTGACCTTCAACTCGGTGCTGCCCACGGTCACCTGCGCGGTGACGGGGACCACGGTGCCGTTGGCGGACGTGCCGCTGAGGGTCACCGTGCCGGTGGTGCCGAGCGGGGTGCCGGGCTTGGCGTTCAGGCCGATGAGCGAGCCGGCCGCCGCGCCCTCGGGGACGTCACGGGTGGGCCAGGTGTAGATGTGGTCGGCGGGCACGGTCGCGTCCGGGGTGACCCAGTCGATGATCTCGCTCAGGTCCGCCGTGATGGTGACGTCCTCCGCGGTACCGGGACCGTCGTTGCGCAGGCCCCAGTTGATCAGCGGCGGGTCGGACGACGGCGGCAGGGGCAGTGCGAGGTCGTCGTCCTGCAGGTGAATGCGTACGACCGGGCCGTCCGCTGCCTGCGCGGAGGTCACGGGCAGCCATACGGCGATCGCGGCCGCGAAGGCGGCCACTGCGGCCCCGACACGGCGCCGACGGGTGGTCATCCTGGCTCCTCCCGGCGGAGCGCCCTTCGCCCCTGCCAGCCCTTCAGACACTCGAGGAACACCAAGGGTTGTCCGGGAGTTGGGCCCGAAGTCCCGTGCCCGTGAGATACGTCCAGGGTCCGTGAGGTACGTCCAAGGTCCCGGACCCCGGAGGTACGTCCAGGGTCCCGGACCCGTGAGGGGGCCTAGAGTCCCGTGCCCGTGAGGTACGCCGAGACGATCACGTTCGCCGTGTAGCTGCGGCTCGCCCGGTCGAAGTTGCCGCCGCAGGTGATCAGCCGCAGCTCGGCCCGTCCGGTCTGGCGGGGGCCGTACGCCTGCTGGGCGTCGAAGTGGTCGCGGGTGACGACCTGGACGTCGTCGACGGTGAACTCGGCGACCTTGCCGTCGTCGCGGATCACCCGGACCGTCTCGCCGGGCTTGAGGGAGCTGAGCTTGTAGAAGACGGCGGGCCGGGTCTCGGTGTCGACGTGCCCCACCATCAGCGCGGTCCCGCCCGCCCCCGGCTTCACGCCCCCCGCGTACCACCCGACGACCCCGGACTGCTCGAACGGGGGCGGGTCGATCGCCCCCGCCCCGTCGAGCCCCCGCGCCACCACCGGTGCCTGCACGTCGAGGAAGGGGATGTCGACGCGCTGCGGCAGGGCCGCGCCGATCGGCCGGTGTGCGGGCGGGAGTTCGACCTCCGGCGGCCGCCCGACCGCCGCCATGTCACCCGTGGTGGGCGCGGAGGTCCCGTGCCGTACGTCGGTCACCTCGCGCCCCCACAGCCACAGCCCGAGCAGCAGCACAGCCCAGGCCACGCCGGTGATCAGACGTCCGGTGCCGGAGGAACGTTCGTGGTCGGACATGGCGGGTCAGCCCGTCCCGCGGCTCCGGCGGGTACTCCGGAGCACGACGGCCACCGCGGCGGCCGCGGCGAGAAGCAGTCCGATCACGGTGTGTCCGGTACCGGGACCGGTGGCACGGGCGTCCTCGCCGGCTTCCGCACCGGCGAGGTGCGCGGTGCCACCGCCACCGGCCTGCACGGGGGCGACCGGGGAGGCGGGGGTCGTGGGCTGATGGGTCGGCTGGTCCGGCCGCGGCGTTTTCTCTACGACGGTCAGGCGGGCCTTGCGGTCGGCGCCGCCGCAGGTGACCGTCACGTCGTACGCGCCCGCCTGGAGCGAGGTGCGGATGCGCGTCTCGCCGACGAGTGTGCCGTCGGCGCCGGTGAGCCGGACCTCCGCGACGAAGGCCGCGGAGACCGCCGTGGCGGTCTTGGCTGTGCAGCCGGAGACGCGCAGCGCGATGTCGGTGCCGGGGGCGGGGGACGAGGGGGTCACCGCGATGCCGCTGCCTCCGTCCGCCGCGTACGCCGCCGGGGTGAGGGCGGCGGTGGCGAGCATCAGGCCGGTACAGAGAGTGAGACGTAGGGAACGCATCGTGAACCTCCAGATACCTGGAGCCTCCCCCTCCGGCCGGGGCCCCGCATCCTCAGCGGGGCCCGCACTGCTCCGAACGGGGGACGTTCCGCCGCTCCGAACGGGGCACGTTCCGCCCCTGCCGGGTTTCAGACCCGGTCGACGAGGTCCGCGATCGAGTCCACGACCTTCGACGGCCGGTACGGGAAGTTCTCCACCTGCTCGGGCCGGGTCAGGCCGGTGAGCACCAGGTATGTCTGCATTCCGGCCTCCATGCCCGCCAGGACGTCGGTGTCCATCCGGTCGCCGATCATCGCGCTGGTCTCGGAGTGCGCGCCGATCGCGTTGAGCCCGGTCCGCATCATCAGGGGGTTCGGCTTGCCCGCGAAGTACGGCTGCCTGCCGGTCGCCTTGGTGATCAGGGCGGCGACGGCACCGGTGGCCGGGAGCGGGCCCTCGGTGGAGGGGCCGGTCTCGTCGGGGTTGGTGGCGATGAAGCGGGCGCCGCCCTCGATGAGCCGTACGGCCTTCGTCATGGCCTCGAAGGAGTAGGTCCGCGTCTCCCCGAGGACGACGTAGTCGGGCTCGTGGTCGGTGAGGATGTAGCCGATGTCGTGCAGCGCGGTGGTCAGGCCCGCCTCGCCGATGACGTACGCCGATCCGCCCGGCCGCTGGTCGTCCAGGAACTGAGCGGTGGCGAGGGCCGAGGTCCAGATGGACTCGACCGGAACGTCCAGGCCCATCCGCCGCAGCCTGGCGTGCAGGTCGCGCGGGGTGTAGATCGAGTTGTTGGTGAGGACCAGGAAGGGCTTCCCGGACTCCTTCAGCTTCTTGAGGAAGGCGTCGGCGCCGGGGATCGGTACGCCCTCGTGGATGAGTACACCGTCCATGTCGGTGAGCCACGACTCGATGGGCCTGCGGTCTGCCATGTGCGGGATCTCCTGCCGTACGCATGCCGCATGTACGCGGTGCTGGATGCGCCCCCAGCCTAAACAGTGGCCGGATCTTGGGGAATGGCCAGTTTCCGGTGGGGTGGCGGAGAGCGGGTCAGCACCGGGTCAGCGGCGTCTGCGGGCCCGCAGGAGGGTGGTGCCGGTGAGGATCAGCAGGGCGGTGCCCGCGAGGGCGACGACCACGGGGAGCCCGGTGCGGGCGAGTTCGTAGGCCTGGTCGGGACGGTCGGCCCTGTCGTCTTCATCGGCTTCGCCGGTGCCGGGGTCGGTGGCTGTGGCTGTGGCTGTGGCGCTCGGGCCGCGTTCCCGCTCCTCGCTCGGCTCGCTGTCGATGCGGAAGCGGTAGTCGTTGGACTGGCCGATCCACTCGCCGTCGTCGTCGTGGCGTTGTACGACGGCCGCGTTGGCGGTGACCTCGTTCGGTACGGCGTCCGAGGTGACCGCGAGCCGGACCTTCACGGTGAGGGTCCTGCCCGGGCCGACGGTGAAGCCGGGGAAGGCGGCCAGCTCGTCGGCGAAGACACCCACGAGTTCGTCGGCGTCGGTGCGCTCGAAGCGGACGGGGTGCGGGCGGGTGCCGCCCCGCGCTGTGCCGTCGTAGAACTCCAGGCGCGGCTGCGAGGGTTGGAGCGCCCGCTCGTCGTCGGCGAGGACGACAACGGGGTGGATGTTCGCGCAGATCCGGCGGGTGGTGTTGGTCAGGTCCAGATACCAGGTGCCGTAACCACCCCCGGCCTCATAGGACTCGGGCCCGCCATGAATCCGCGTGGTCACCGGAAAGTCCCGGTCACCGGGCGCGACACAGGAGACACCGGAGTCGGCGTACGCGGCGTACGCCGACGCGGGAAGGAAGGCGGCGGCGGCTGCGAGACAGAGGGATACGGGCACGGGCATAGGCAGTCGCATGAACACATGACCATGCCGGGTGGGGGTGAGGTGGTGGCGGTGCCATGCCGGGTGGAGCGGGGGTGGCTGGTGGAATCCGCCCGTTTGGCGGGGGGGGTGTGCGGTGGCCGGCTGACGCCGTCAATCCGCGGGCAGTCGTACCGCTGGGGCAGCTCCCGCCCCAAAGAGACGCGGCACCCCGTCAGCGCCGGGCTGCGACACCCGCCCGTCAATCCGCGGGCAGTCGTGCCGCTGGGGCGGCTCCCGACCCAAAGAGGCGCGGCACCCCGTAGCGCCGGGCTGCGCGACCCACCCCCGGTCAGCCACAGCCAACCCGCACGCACCACACGGCCGGCTATCCGTCGCCCCGCCCGAACAGCGGCGCCAGCAGCAGCTGGGCCGCCCCTTCCGCCACCCCGCCGGAGGCGACCCGTACCGGTACCGCCCCCTCACCCCGGGCCCGGGCGTCGAGAACGTCCGCAACCCCTCGTACGAAAGCGTCCGGCGCCCCGACGACCGTACGGCCGCCCAACAGAACGAGGTCGATGTCCAGCAGGCCGACCAGGTTCGCGGCGCCCTCCCCCAGTACCCGCGCCGCCTCCTCGATCTCGCCGCGCGCCACCGCACCCAGACAAAGGGTCTCCACACAGCCCCGGTTCCCGCACTCACAGCGCGGCCCGTCCAGCTGGATGACCTGGTGCCCGAACTCCCCCGCACCGGTCCGGGCCCCCCGATGCACGGCCCCGCCGATCACGAGCCCGGCACCGAGCCCCGTACCGAGATAGAGGTAGGCGAAGGACCCGCCCGCGCCGCCCTCTCCGGCCACCGCCAGTCCGAGCGCCGCCGCGTTGGTGTCCTTGTCGACGACGACCGGCACCCCGAGCCGCCGCACCAGCGCGTCCCGCAGCGGAAAGCCGTCCCACTCGGGAAACCCGGTGACCCGATGCAGCACGCCTCGGACGTGATCAAGAGGCCCGGGGAGAGCTACGCCGACACCGAGAAGAGAGCCGATGTCAGAGACGGACGCGGCAACCGTGGAATCCGGCACAGAGGGAACAGGCGGAACAGTGGGAACAGACGGCCCAACCGACCCGGTCGGCCCCGCCGCCCCCAGCCCCTCCCCCACCAACCCCTCGACCACCCGAGCCACCGCCCCCACCACGGCCTCCGCCCCCGCACCAAGGTCCAGCGGCGCCCGGCGTTCCCCCACCACAGCCCCGTTCAGGTCGACCAGCACCGCACGCAGCTCGTCCCGGTCCAGATGGACCCCGACCGCATGCCCCGCCCCCGGCACCAGCCGCAGCACCGTCCGCGGCTTGCCGCCCGTCGACGCCCGGTGCCCGGCCTCCGCCGCCAGCCCCTCCTCCCGCAGCCGGGCGGTGATCTTGCTGACGGCCTGCGGGGTCAGCCCCGTCCGCTCGGCGAGTTCGAGCCGGCTGATGCCCTCCGCGCCGGCCGTGCGCAGCAGGTCGAGCACCAGCGCGGTGTTGTGGCTGCGCAGAGCGAGCAGGTTCACCCCCGCCGGGCCACCGACCACCCCCGCACCCCCGTCGGCCCCCGCACCGCCGCTACCGCCCTTCGCCCTGTTCACACCCCCATTCTCCCCGGCGCTTGCACTTTGGCAACAGCGTTGCGAAAGTGGAGGCCATGACTGGACGCAAGACTGCTGGTACTCCCCTCCGCGTGGGCCTCGTCGGTTATGGCCTCGCCGGCTCCGTCTTCCACGCCCCGCTGATCGCCGCCACCGAGGGCCTCACCCTCGACACGGTGGTCACCTCGAACCCCGAGCGGCAGGAGCAGGCCCGCGCCGGGTTCCCGGACGTACGCCTGGCCGCCGCGCCGGAGGAACTGTTCGACCGGGCCGACGAGCTGGACCTGGTCGTCGTCGCGTCCCCGAACAAGACGCACGTCCCGCTCGCCACCGCCGCCCTGAAGGCGGGCCTGCCCGTGGTCGTGGACAAGCCCGTCGCCGGCACGGCCGCCGAGGCACGCGAGCTGGCGGCCCTCGCCGAGGAACGCGGCCTGCTCCTGTCCGTCTTCCAGAACCGCCGCTGGGACAACGACTTCCTGACCCTGCGCAAACTCATCACCGAGGGCGAGCTGGGCGACGTCTACCGCTTCGAGTCCCGCTTCGAACGCTGGCGGCCCCAACTGAAGGGCGGCTGGCGGGAGTCCGGCGACCCGACAGAGATCGGAGGTCTGCTGTACGACCTCGGCAGCCACGTCGTCGACCAGGCGCTCGTCCTCTTCGGCCCCGCCGCCTCCGTGTACGCCGAGTCGGACGTCCGCCGCCCGGGCGCGCAGACCGACGACGACACGTTCATCGCGATCACCCACACGAGCGGCGTGCGCTCGCATCTGTACGCCTCCGCGACGACCGCCCAACTCGGCCCCCGCTTCCGGGTGCTGGGCTCCAAGGCGGGCTACGTGAAGTACGGCCTCGACCCGCAGGAGGCGGACCTGAAGGAAGGCCGCCGCCCAGGGCCCGACTGGGGCCTGGAGCCCGAGGACCTGTGGGGCCGCGTCGGCGCCGGGGAGTCCCCCCTGACCGGCGGCGGCCGCCCCGAACCGACCCTCCCCGGCGACTACCCGGCCTACTATGCGGCCGTGGCCAGGGCCCTGGCCGACGGCGGTCCCAACCCGGTGACCGCGCTGGAGGCGGCCGCCGCCCTCGACGTACTGGAGGCGGCGCGCCGTTCGGCCCACGACGGAGTGGCGGTGTCGCTGTGATGAGCAACCAGTCGCACAACAAGTCGAACCAGTCGCACCACCAGGAGATCACCCCGAAGTTCCACCCGGAGCTCACCCCGCCCCTGGAGGAGCTGGAGGCTCAGGAACGCCGGCTGGTCTTCCGCCAGTTCACCCACGACGACGCGTGGGCGCTGGGCTCGCTCCTCGTCGACCTGGCCCGCGAACGCCAGGCCCCCGTCGCCATCGACATCCACCGCGCGGGCCAGCAGCTCTTCCACGCCGCCCTGCCCGGTTCCGCCCCCGACAACGACGCCTGGATCGCCCGCAAGCGCCGGGTCGTGGAGCGCTACGGCTCCGCGTCCTACCTGGTCGGCGCCCGCTGCCGCGCCAAGGGCACGACGTTCGAGGAGTCCTCCCGCCTGGACCCGGACGAGTACGCGGCCCACGGCGGCTCCTTCCCGATCAACGTTGAGGGCGTGGGCGTGATCGGCGCGGTGACGGTGTCCGGGCTGCCGCAGTTGCAGGACCACCGGTTCGTCGTGGAGGCGCTGGAGCAGTTCCTGGAGCAGTAAGGCGTACGGGCGCATTGGCGTGCGGGGAAGATCTCGCCGCCCCCTCCGGTTGGCACCGATGTGTTGGCACCGATGTACAGCACACCCACCGACCGGAGGGATCCCTACCCCATGAGTGACGCCTTGAAGGAAACCATCGGACGGTACGGCATCTGGAGTGCCGGCCTGCGCTCGGAGGACCCCGCCCGGCGCGGCGAACTGACCGAGGCGGCGGCCGAGTTGGAGGAACTGGGTTACAGCGCCGTCTGGCTGGGCGGCAACAGCGCCGCCGCCCACGCCGTACCGCTGATCGAGGCGACCTCGACGCTCACCGTCGGCACCAGCATCCAGAGCATCTGGGAGCACGAGCCCGCCGACAGCGCCGCGAGCTTCGCGGAGTTGGAGGCAGCCCACCCCGGCCGCTTCCTCCTCGGCCTCGGCGTCAGCCACGCCAAGCTCGCGGACCAGTACCGCCGCCCCTACTCGGCCCTGGTCGCCTACCTCGACGCCCAGGACGAGGCGGCCGCACCCGCGAACCGCCGCCTCCTGGCCGCCCTCGGCCCGAAGACCCTCGAGCTGGCCCGCGACCGCTCCGCCGGCTCGATCCCGTACCTGGTCCCCCCCGAGCACACCGCATACGCCCGCGAGATCCTGGGCGAAGCCCCGCTGCTGGCCCCCGAGTTGGGGGTGGTCCTGGAGTCGGACCCGGCCCGCGCCCGCGCGCTGGCCCGCGGGTTCCTCGCCATCTACCTCCCGCTCCCGAACTACACCAACAACTTCCTGCGCCACGGCTTCACGGAGCACGACCTCACCGACGGCGGCAGCGACCGCCTGATCGACGCCCTGTTCGCCTGGGGCGACGAGACGACGATCCGCACCCGCATCGACGCGTTCTTCGAGGCGGGCGCGGACCATGTGGCACTGCAGGTGGTGAACGGCGAGCCTAGGGATGCCCTACCGCGCAAGGCATGGCAGAGCCTGGCTTCCCTACTGGCCTGAGCTGACCGACTTCTCAGGGGCGCGGGGCTGTGACATATGCGGCTCCGCCGCGTGGGCGCGACCAGCCACGGACGGCCCGCAGCCGCCGTACAAGCGCAGTCCCCCGCCCTCTACGCGTCCTTGAACTCCTGCCGCTGCCGACCGAGCCCTTCGATCTCCAGCTCCACCACGTCCCCGGCCCGAAGGAACGGCTTCGGGTCGGGCGCCCCGAGCGCAACCCCCGCCGGGGTACCGGTGTTGATCACGTCACCGGGATACAAGGTCATGAACTGGCTGACGTACCGCACGACTTCTCCCACGGGGAAGATCTGCTCGGCGGTCGTGCCGTCCTGCTTCAGCTCCCCGTTCACCCACAGCTTCAGCGACAGATCCTGCGGATCCGGCACCTCGTCCGCCGTCACCAGCCACGGCCCCAGCGGGTTGAAGGTCTCGCAGTTCTTCCCCTTGTCCCAGGTCCCGCCCCGCTCGATCTGGAACTCCCGCTCGGACACGTCGTGCGCGACGGCGTACCCGGCGACACACCCCAGCGCCTCCTCCACGGACTCCGCATACCGAGCCGTACGCCCGATGACGACCGCCAGCTCGACCTCCCAGTCGGTCTTCACCGACCCGCGAGGGACCAGCACCGTGTCGTAGGGCCCGACCACCGTGTCCGCGGCCTTGAAGAAGATGACCGGCTCGGCGGGCGGCTCGGCCCCGGTCTCGCGGGCGTGGTCGTGGTAGTTCAGCCCGATGCACACGATCTTGCCGATCCGTGCGAGCGGCGGTCCGACCCGCAGCCCGGTGGCGTCCAGCGCGGGCAGCGAACCCGCGTCGACGGCGGCTCGGATCCGGCCGAGCGCCGCGTCGTCGGCGAGCAGCGGTCCGTCGATGTCGGGTACCACGCCGGACAGGTCCCGCAGGGTGCCCTCGGCGTCGAGCAGCGCGGGCCGCTCCGATCCCGCCGTACCGACTCGCAGCAGCTTCATGATCACAATCTCCCTCGATCGCGGGGTCGCCGACCGACGGGTGCAGCCATCGGATGACTGGTAGATCGTCCAAGGTCGGCGTCCAGTCCGCAATACCCGGTTCACGGACTGGACCGTAACCACCTCGGGCCCCTGCTGGTCAGCGGTACAGCACCGCCCGCTCCACCGCACTCCACGTCGTACTGGTCACCACGTACAGCGCGGCGGCGAGCGGCACCACCGCCACGGTGACGAGCGTGAAGAAGGACATGAACGGCATGACCTTGGTCATCGCGCCCATCCCGGGCACCGGCTGGTCCCCGTTCCCCACCGGCATCGCCGGATTCGCGGCCATCATCCGCTTCGTACGGCGGAAATTGAACACGGCCACCACGGCGACGAACACGAACAGCCCGACGTACACGAGCCCGGGGGCCCCGAACATCCCGCCGTCGCCGAGCGCGTCGGCCCAGCGCTCGCCGAGGGGCGCGGCGAACAGCTGGTGGGAGAGGAGCTCGTTGGCCTGTCCGCCGATCTGTGTGTTGGAGAACGTGTGGTAGAGCAGGAAGAACGCGGGCAGCTGGAACAGGCTCGGCATACAGCCCGACAGCGGCGACACCTTCTCCTCGGCGTGCAGCTCCATCACGGCCTTCTGGAGCTTCTGGGGATCCTTCCCGTGCTTCTTCCTGAGCTCCGCGACCTTCGGCTGGAGCGCGGCCCGGGCCTTCTGTCCGCGCGCGGCGGCCCGGGACAGGGGATGCACGAGGAGTCGTACGAACGCGGTGATCAGGACGATCGCGGCAGCTGCCGCGGTGGCTCCGAACAGCGGCTGGAGCAGGTCGGCGAGGTGCCGGACCAGATCGGCGAAAACGGACATGGGTGAGCCCTCCGAGGGTCTCGTCGTGCCGGGGTGAAGAGTGAGTCGGCATGACGACCCGCGCGGGGTCGGACTCGTAAGAGGTGCCCTACGGCCTTACTGCTCTACGGCCTTACTGTCCTACTGCCTTACGGCAGGCCCTACGCGACGGTCGCCGGGAGGGCGTGTCCCGGCGCTCGGGGGCGGGTGCGCCCCCTGGCATCGGGGTCGCGTTGGGGCAGGAACGCCGTACGGCGGTCACGGTCGCGGATGGCCGTACGCACCCTGGTGGGCGGCACGGCGAGCGCGGAGCGCGAGGCGACGAGCGAGCAGACGGCGAACGCGGAGCCGGCCGCGGCGGTCGCGGCGAGCGCGACGGTGGCGGAGAGGCTGCCGGCGTCGAGCAGCACGACGTCGAGGAAGAGGATCAGCAGGAGGGCGGCGGGGCGAAGCTTCGACAGCGTACGGTTCACGCTCGGCCCCTCCCCTCTCACGTCTACTGGTTCTACTGGCTCTACTGGTCCTGCCCTTGGTTATACCTGATCGACTGGTTATACCTGATCGACCAGGACCGGCTGCAACAGCCGCCTGGGCTTCAGCAGCGCCCGGCTGACCGGATCCGCCGGGTCCGGATCGAGTCCGGGGCCCGGCTCCATGAGGACGTCCTCGACCGGTACGACGGTTGCGCAGGCGGGGCATTCGCCGTACGGGCCGAGTTCGGTGCCGCAGTCCGCGTGCCGGAAGTAGCGCAGCTGGGCCGTGGAGAAGTGCTCGCGGCCCCACAGGCCGAGCGAGCGCATGGTGGGCCACAGCGCGATGGCGCGGGCGGTGACGACGTACTCGTCGCGCGGCGGCGACTCCTGATAGCGGCGCTTCTCCAGGATCCCCTCGGCGGTGAGCGTGTGGAGGCGGTCGGCCAGGACGGCGCGCGGGATGCCGAGGTGGACGAGGAAGTCCTTGTAGCGCCGGACGCCGTAGAGCGCGTCGCGGATCACCAGGAGCGTCCACCGCTCGCCGACGATCTCAAGCGCGCGGGCGATCGAGCACTCCTGTGTCGCGTAGTCCTTGCCCAGTGCCATGGCGTCCACTGTAACCACTTTGCGAGGGGTTGATTCAATGAACGAACCGATGCTGCTACGGTACGTCGCATGGCTAGGTTCAGTGAACGAACTCTCGTTGACGTCGAGGCTACCCGCACCGCACCCGAAGCGGAGGTGCCCGCACGCCCCGCCGCCACCCTCGCCCTCACCAGCGCCGCGACCGCCGTCGCCCTGATGACGTACACCGCGCCGATGGTCACCCTCCCCGAGACCGCCGCCGCCCTGCACACCCCGCTGTCCGCCCAGGCCTGGCTCCTGAACGGCACCCCGCTGGGCCTGGCCGCGCTCCTCCTGGTCGCCGGCACCCTCGCCGACGACTACGGCCGCCGCCGGCTCTTCGTCTCCGGCACCCTCGCCCTCGGCATCACCACCGCCCTCGGCGCCCTCGCCTCCACGACCTGGCTGTTCACCCTGGCCCGGGTCGCCCAGGGCGCGGCCAGCGCGGCGCTCCTAGCGAGCAGCCTGGGCCTGATCGTCCACGCGCACCCGACGCCGGCCGCGCGACTCCGGGCCACCGGGGTGTGGGGCGCGTTCGTGAGCGGCGGCATCGCGCTCGGTCCGGTCGTCACCGGGGCGATACCGAACTGGCGGCTGTCGTACGGCGTCCTGGGCGCGGCCTCGCTGATCGTGGCGGCCCTGGCGGCCCGCACGCTGACCGAGTCCCGCGCCCCGCGCGGCGGCCGCCCCGACCTCCTGGGCGCGGTGACCTTCGGACTGGCGCTGGTCGCACTCGTGGCGGCGCTGACGCTCGGCCGGGACGGCTGGCTGCGCGCCCCGGTGGGCCTGTTGCTGCTGGCGGCCGTCCTCCTGCTGGGGCTCTTCGCCGTCGTGGAACGACGCATCCGTACGCCGATGATCGACCTCGGTCTCTTCCGCAGCCCCCGCTTCCTCGCCTCCTCCCTCGGCGGCCTGTTCACCGGCCTCGCCGTGATCGGCCTGTTCAGCTTCCTGCCGGCGCTGCTGCAACAGACCCTCGGGCTGTCCGCGATGGACACGGCGTGGCTGTTCCTGCTCTGGTCGGGCCTGTCGTTCGCCGTCGCCCTGCAGGCGCGGCGACTGGCCGGCCGCGTCCCCCATCGCCTGCAACTGGCCCTCGGTTTCGTCCTGCACGCCGCCGGCACCCTCACCATGCTCGGCGCCCTCGACGCGGGCTCCTGGCCCCGCCTGCTGCCCGGCCTCGTGATCGCCGGCGTGGGCAGCGGCCTGCTGAACGCCGCGCTGCCGCTGCTCGCGGTGGAGTCGGTGCCGGCGGGACGGGCGGCGATGGGCTCGGGAGCGCAGCAGACGTTCCGCTACATCGGCTCCTGCGCCGGAGTCGCCCTCACCATCGCCCTCGCGACGTCGACGGGCGGCAGCGGGATCGCCGGGCTGGCGCACGGGGCCGACATCGCGATGGTGGTGTCGGCGGGGCTGGCGCTGGTGGCGGCGGTGGGTGTGGGGGTGGCCCGGGAGCGGGCGTGAGTCCTTCCCGGTGCCCGGCCCAGCGGTGGCCTGGCGGTGGCCTAGCGCGGCCGCATGGAGACAAGCTTGCCCCAGACCACCAGCCGGTACTTGGAGGTGTACTCCGGGGTGCAGGTGGTGAGCGTGAGGTAGTACCCGGGGTCAGTGTAGCCGTAGGCGGGACGGACGGCGGAGCGCGGGACGGGCCGGATCACGCCGCCGTCGCCGGCCGAGGTCTGCGGAAGCGTGGCGTCGACGGCGTACGTGTAGACCCCGCTCCGGGTCTCGACCTCGATCGTGTCCTTCGGCCGGAGCCGGTTGATGTACCGGAAGGGCTCGCCGTGCGTGTTGCGGTGCCCGGCGAGCGCGAAGTTCCCGGCCTGGCCGGGCTGCTGGGTGCCGGTGTAGTGGCCGACGTACCCCTTGTTGAGGACCCCGCCCTTGCTCGTCCCCTCGGCGACGGGGACGCGGAGGTCGAGGCGGGGGATGGTGAGGATGGCGTAGGCGCGGGACCAGTCGGGGCGGGGGGAGTCGGGGCCTGAGGAGCCGGTGCCGGCGGGCCTCTCCGGTGAGGCGGACGGGGCGGTCGTACGGGGCTCGATGGACGTAGGTTCCATGGCCGTGGGCGACGGGGCGGGCACGGCGTCGCCCTCGGCGCCGCTGGCGTCCCACTCCCGCTCCAGCGCCCGTACCTCCCGCTCGGCTCCCTCCCTGGCCTCCCGGTTGGTCCACCACACCTGATGGACGACGAACAGCAGAAGCACGACCCCGACGGTGACGAGGGTTTCCCCGCCGGTCCACAGCAGGCGCCGGACAAGGGCGCGCCGCCGCCGGGTGCCGTGCCGTACGACGGGAACGCGCATCGGTGCACCGCCCTCCTCCCCGGGCCGCCCGCACCGGCCGCCCGCACGATAAGGGCCGAGGCCTCAAGTAGCCAGAGACCCGTCCACGTCTCCGGACCTCCAAGCCGCTTGTGACAGCGGCCTGTTCGGTACCTCGCACAGTCGCCTCCCTCCTTCCTCCACAGGTTTGGAAAAGGGCTGTGGAAAAGGGCTGTCGCACCCCTCGACAACCCCACACGCCACACCCGATGCTTCGTCGTGGCATGAACGGGACAGGCCGCCACGACGTCGGTTCAGGGCCGTCGTCGATTCGAATCGGAGAAGCCATGATCCGACGCAGAACTCTGCTCACGGCCGCGGGCGGGACGCTCCTCGGCAGCGCCCTGGCGACCGGCACCGCCCACGCGGACGCCACGATCGCCGTCAACCCCGGGACCTCGTACGGCACTTGGGAGGGCTGGGGCACCTCCCTGGCCTGGTGGGCCAACGTCTTCGGTTCCCGCAACGACTTCGCGGACGCCTTCTTCACCACCAACTCGGTGACGTACAACGGCACGACGCTCCCCGGCCTGGGCCTCAACATCGCCCGCTACAACCTCGGCGCGTGCAGCTGGAACACCGTGGGCGGCGAGTCGATGGTCGAGTCGGCCAACATCCCCGCCTTCAAGCAGATCGAGGGCTTCTGGCAGGACTGGAACAACGAGGACCCCACCTCCTCGGCCTGGGACTGGACGGCGGACGCCAACCAGCGCGCGATGCTGCAGAAGGCGGTCCAGCGCGGCGCGACGACCGAGCTGTTCGCCAACTCCCCCATGTGGTGGATGTGCGCGAACCACAACCCGTCCGGCGCCGCGGGCGGCGGCAACAACCTCCAGACCTGGAACTACCGCCAGCACGCCTCCCACCTGGCCGCGACCGCCCTCTACGCCAGGAACAACTGGGGCGTGAACTTCGCGACGGTGGACCCCTTCAACGAGCCGGCCGCCTCCTGGTGGACCGCCACCGGCACCCAGGAGGGCTGCCACATGGACCCGGCCGTCCAGGCCGCCGTACTCCCCTACATGCGCAGCGAGTTGGACAAGCGCGGCCTCACCGGCCTGCGCATCGCCGCGTCCGACGAGACGAACATCGACACGGCCCGCTCCACCTGGGCCTCCTTCAACTCCTCCACCAAGGCCCTGGTCAGCCAGGTCAACGTGCACGGCTACCAGGGTTCGGGCGGCCGTAGGGACTTGTTGTACACGGACGTGGTGACGACCTCCGGCAAGAAGCTCTGGAACTCGGAGACGGGCGACAGCGACGGCACAGGCCTCACCATGGCCTCGAACCTCTGCTACGACTTCCGCTGGCTCCACCCCACCGCCTGGGTCTACTGGCAGGTCATGGACCCGACGGCGGGCTGGGCGATGATCGCGTACGACCAGAACACCCTCCAGCCGACGACCGTCCAGCCCAAGTACTACGTAATGGCCCAGTTCAGCCGCCACATCCGCCCGGGCATGCGCATCCTCGACACGGGCGTCAGCTACGCGGCGGCGGCCTACGACGCGGCGGCGAGGCGCCTGGTGATCGTGGCGGTGAACACATCCACCTCCGCCCAGACCCTCACCTTCGACCTCTCCCGCTTCACCACGGTGACGGGCGGCTCGGGCGGCCTGGTCCCCCGCTGGAACACGGTCACCACGGGCGGGGACAAGTACGCGGCGTACTCGGACACGCGGCTGAGCGGCAAGTCGGTGGCGGTGCCGTTCGCGGCAAAGGCGGTGCAGACGTTGCAGATCGACGGGGTGACGATCTAGAACGGATGTCCACGCCTCCGGAGTCCCGGGGACGCCGGAACCCCGGGAAGGACACCCGCCAGTGCTCGCGTCCGTTGCCGAAGAGTGGCTGTGGCTGATGGCGGCCACAGCCACCGTCGTCCACTGCTCCGCCATGGCGAGATGGATCCCCGCCCAGAAATTCTGGAGGGTGTATCCCTTCATCTGGGTTCTGTGCCTGGCCGGCATGATCGTCGTCGGCCAGGCAATGGGTCACTCCCTGGCCGCCATGCTCGTCATGTACGCCTTCATGCTCATCGGCCTCACGATCGGCATGTTCCCGACCCGCAAGCTGTTCGCGCAGTGGAGCACCGCGATCAAGGCGGGCGAGACCCCCGAGGGCTACGACTATCCGCGCTCCCACCTCACGTTCTGCGTGGTCATCGTGGTCCTCATGCTGTTCGCGGCGTTCGCACTGACACGCTGATCCACGTCTGGGGCGATCTGAGAAACCAGTGCCTCCCGACGATCTCCAGATCCACGGGCTGGCCTGGGGATACCTCTCCCTTTGTCACGGCCCGGCAGTACCGTGTCCTGCATGCGCCCCGACACGCCTGCCGAGAACGTCGACCACACCGCCGAAGCCGCCCGCCTGGAGCGGACCGCCGGCCTGTATCCGGAGGACGCCGAAGCCCTGCTCCTGCAGGCCGCGGCCCACCTGGAACTCGCCGGCGACCGCCCCGCCGCGAGCAAGCTCTACGACCGCCTGCTGTCGCCACCGGCGGACCTGGAGAACCCGTATCTGGTACGGGCTCTCAAGGCGTCCAACCTCTGGGAGTACGGCCACGAGGCCGAGGCCCGCGCCATCATCGAGGGCGTCCGAGCGGCGTCCCCGCGCGAGGCGGCCCCGTGGGTGATCGTGGCGGAGGCGCTGGAGGCGCACGACGAGCTGGAGCAGGCCCAGGAGACCTTCACAGAGGCCGTACGCCTCCTCCTCTCGGAAGAGACGGAACCCCCCTACTCCACGCACCCCCTCCTCTTCGGCCGCCACAGGGTCCGCCGCATGCTGGGCGTGGGCCACGACGACTGGGACGTCCTGGCCGACACCCTCCACTCCTCCCCGGTCTCCCTCGACGAACTCCACGACCCGAAGCGGGTGTGGTCCCTCGGCTCGGACAACCCGGCGGAGTTGGCAGCGGAGATCTCGAGGCTGCGAGCAGAACTCGGCACCTACCGCGAGGCCCTGTCCCGCCCTTTCCCGGTGGCGGTACTCCACTGGCCGGCGGGCGAGCTGACGGAGCTGGTGTCGGCGTACCCGACGCTGGCGATGGAGTACCCCTCGCATGAGGAGCACCTCGCGACGATAGAGGCCTCGCTGCGGGAGCTGTCCTCTTCGGGAACGCCGAACCTCGGCATCGTGACGGGCACTGTGCCGTCCTACGAGGCGTTCGCGGCGTCGGAAGGCGTGTCGCCGGGGGACGTGGCGCTGCTACCGCAGTACGCGACGACGTTGGCGGCGCGGGGGCGGGCTGTGGTTTGGCCGCCGCAGCGGGGGGCGGTTTGCTGGTGTGGGTCGGGGCGGGCGTACGGAGAATGCCACGGGCTTTCTTAACTAGCGAAACATTCCACACAATTCGAGGAAAAAGAGCTTTGGAAGACGCCCTTTTCTCGCGCGACATAGCCGCTGCGAATAATATTGCCCGAACTGCAGGGCCTCTCGAAGAAGACCCCGACCTACAGGAAGTCTTCCACTGGTTTACGAAGCAGCCAGACCTTGAGAAGCGGTTCGGTCAATCAATTCGGCAATCGATCGATGAAGTGCTTGACGGCCAACGGACGGGTCGATTCAACATCGATGAACTCGAGAAGACAGAGAAGACGTACCTGGGCACAAAAGTCGAGATCATCCTTCGTGCGGAGTTCCGCCTTGACCGCGGACGGGATATGGATTATTCCATAGCAACTCACGAAGTGGACTCAAAGTTCACAATAGGGGAAAACTGGACGATTCCCAGCGAGGCGGATCGGCATATCTGCCTACTGGCCAGGGCAAATGACCATAGAGCCAGCTACAGGGCAGGGTTACTGCGCATTCATAGCGACTTCCTGAACGCCGGAAAGAACAGAGATGGAAAAAGAACTCTATCCGCTGCGGGCAGATCGGCCGTAAGATGGATTATCCCCAACGGCAAGCTTCCCGAGAACATCTTGCTTACTCTTTCCAGCGAGGAAAGAGCCTCAATATTCAACGCCTCCGCTGGACGTCGCGGCAGCGGAAACGGCGGCCAATCACGGACGAATGAGCTGTTCCGCCGAGTCCAGGAGCGTCTCATCAATCGAAACACAGTCCTCACTGTGGCGCGACAAGACGACAGCCCCAAGCGAGTGCGTGACGCTCGAATCCATCTTCGCGGTGATGGCATCATCATCCTCGGCCACATGAAGCGGCACCCGCATATTGCTCGCGACCTGGTCCTTCCTGTGCCCGATAAAGGATCCTGGGTAGCAGCCCGCGTTGCAGAGGTTACCTCCACTGGTTCAGGGCGGAGAACAACACGGATCTCAGGCAGGGACTACGCGATTTGGCAGAAGGGTGACCGCGATGACGTTGCCCCTGCCGAATACTGACTGACGGCGAAATGAAAGAAAACGAATCAGGGAACGAACATTCCCCCTGGACGCCCCCGGAAGGCTCATGGGCATCGTCCGCGGCGCGTCGCCGCAACATGCAGGCCATCCGCAGTCGCGACACCGCTCCTGAACGCCTAATCCGTCGGCTTGTCCATGCTCAAGGGTTGCGCTATCGGGTAGGGGCCAGGCCCCTACCCGACCTTCGCCGGACGGCAGACATGGTGTTCCGGCCGACGAAGGTCGCCGTCTTCATCGACGGTTGCTACTGGCATGGCTGCCCGGAACACTATGTGCCGCCGAAAACCAACCCTGGCTACTGGTCAGGCAAGGTCGCCGGAAACGTGGCCCGTGACCGGGACACTGACCGCCACCTCACCGAAGCGGGCTGGACAGTCCTGCGATTTTGGGAGCACGAGTCACCGGAGGAGTGCGCTAGCACTGTCCTCCGCGTCGTCCTCGATCGTCGGGACGCTCTGCTGAAAGGGAAGCTCCGGAGCCAGGAATGATGGATCTTCTTCAGGCTCAAATTCGGGGTTCGGGTCGTCGCGAAGTGGTCCGGTGCGAGTGAGCGCCTCCCTGATGCACTCACCTACGGCATGAGCCACGGGTGGCGGAAACGCGTTACCTACCTGGCGGTATCGTGTGGTCTTTCCTCCGTGAAACTTCCAGGCGAGGCTCCCGTCAGCTTCTTCAGGGAAGCCCTGAATGATCGCCGCCTGCTCCACCGTAAGCTTCGGCCCCCTGTCCACGGTGCCTAGGTCACGTTTCGGATCCACCATGTCACGTTCATCGTTGGCTACACCCATTGCGTCTACGCCTAGGGCTGCCCACGCCTTCTTTGCCCGGGTAGGCCCCAGATCCGCGCCACCGTGCTTTTTGGATCCGCCCACAAGAGTCGGTGCAACTGTGCCATGTTCGACATTCTCCAGCCAACGCTTGTGGAGCGGGCTGCCCTTGCCGAGCCGCCTCTCCATTGACGGCCCTAGCGCCTCCAGAACCGTTCTCACCTTGAGCTGAGGACTAGGCCAGTCAAACCCTCTGTAGTGATCCTTGTGAATAGCGACAAGAATTGCCCGAGGCCGAAGTTGCGGCACACCATAGTCTTGAGCCTGAAGCAGACGCCACCCGCACACCACATATCCAGCCTTGCGAAGTCTGTTTTTGATGTGGTTCCGGTAGTAGCGGAATTTGTGTTCAGGCTCCACCAAACCGCGCACATTCTCAATCATTACGGCGCGCGGCCGGAGCTCCTCAACCAATGCAAGCATTCGAGGAAATAGATCCCGCTCGTCCTCGCGACCGAGCTGCTTCCCTGCAGCCGAGAAAGGCGGGCAGGGCACTCCCCCAGCCAGCAGATCAAGTTGCCCCGGCTGGAGCAGTTCGGGCGTTTTCTTCCCTTTTGCCGACTTCTCTCCCTCCGAGCACTCCGCAGTCTGGTCATGCAGCTCGGGGTTGGCCACCTCTTCCAGTGGCCGGAAGTCGTTGACGTCTGCTTCCCGAATCAGGCAGTGCTTCTTCTCCCAGCTCCACTCGGGGCGATTGTCAACGTTGATCCTCAAGGTCTGCGCCGCATCCTTGTCGATCTCAACAAGCGCAAGATGCCGGAAGCCTGCACGGTGGAGCCCAATAGCTTGGCCACCGGCACCCGCGCAGATCTCGATCGAGGTCAGTTTGCGGTCGGCGGTACCCATCGGCTCCTCCTGGGGCGGTGCTTACAGACACGCAAGTGTCGCATCCCCCACTGACAGGAGCCACGAGGCCGGCCGGATGTCCCGTACATCACTCAGCGCTGAACGAGTGCCTCCAGGTCACGCGCAAGCTCCTCCCGGGCGACGGCCGGGAGCTGCCGGTACATCCCCCAGACCTTCTCGGCCTCGTTGAGCAGTCGGCGATCCTCCTGGATCCACTTCAGAAGATCCCTCTTGTCTCGCGCCCGAAGCTCCCGCACTCGGTCCCAGACTTGCTCCTTGGTCATCTGCACACCGGTGAGATGCCTCACCGTCTCGTTGCAGCGAGCGCATTCAGTAATCAGGTCTTCGGCGTTCGCCGCGCCACCTGAGTTGTGCGGCTTGACGTGACCTAGCGTGAGCTGGGCCCGGGTGCCTGGATCGTCCGCGTACGCTTCGCCGGCTGCAATCCCACAGCGGCGGCACATGTGGCCATCATGCTCAAAGACAAATCGCTTCGTCTTGGCACTAATCTGCCTCAGGCCCGCCGCACGATGCTCTGGCTCCCAGACCGGCAGCCCCATCTGTTCCAGGTACAGCTGGTCCGGCTGGAGGCTCGGCATGTCCCGATAGGTCCTGATGACCCAGCCCGCAGGCCGCAGATCCCGCATGCGGCGATCCACTTGCTCCGTGCCCTTGATCGCCTCCCGGAGCCGCGCCTTGGAGAACGTTCCGCCCTCGCCGACCTCATCCCGGAGCCACAGGGCCACACGGATCCGGGCCCCCAGCGATTCGTTGCGCCAATCCAGGCCTCTATCAGACATGCATTCCCCCATCGGGTTTAAGTCCAGAATTAACCAGTTCGAGTGAGCACCCTAGCTTGCCGCCACTTGCCGCGGCAAGTGGCGGCAAGCTGACCTGGCTTCTTGCTACCGCCCTTAGAGAGGACTCCGGCCGTGCCCCACCAGCACTATTCCACTGCCAGCCATACCTGCGTCGAACTCTGTGCGGGTGCTGGCGGACAGGCGCTTGGCCTGGAACAGGCCGGCTTCCGCCATATGGCGCTCATCGAACTGGATAAGGACGCATGTCGGACGCTGCGCACGAACCGGCCGAACTGGAACGTTGTGGAAGCGGATATCCGGTCTCTTCCCGCAGTTTCGATCAGCGGCGGCGACCGCGTCTCCCTGCTGGCAGCAGGAGTTCCTTGCCCACCCTTCTCACTTGCTGGCAAGCAACTGGGAGCCGACGATGAACGCGACCTCTTCCCTTCCGTCTTGTCGCTGATCTCAGTGATCAAGCCGCGGGCAGTCCTCATCGAGAACGTGAAGGGTCTGCTTCAGCGAAAGTTCTCCACCTACCGGTCCAACATCATCGAAACTCTGGCCGTCCTGGGCTACACCGCCGAGTGGAAGCTGTTGTACGCCCGCGACTTCGGGGTCCCTCAACTCCGCCCGCGTGCAGCCCTGGTAGCCCTGGAGGCACACGCCTTCGGAAGCTTCCAGTGGCCGAGGGCTGAGTCGACGATCAGTGGGAACGCACTCGTGGGCAATGTCTTGCGCGACTCGATGGCCTCCCGTGGATGGGAGCTGGCAGATCTCTGGGCCCAGCAGGCCCAGCAGATTGCACCTACGCTCTGCGGCGGCTCCAAGAAGCATGGCGGACCAGACCTCGGACCCTCGCGCGCGCGGCAGGCTTGGGCAAGGATTGGGGTGAACGGCTCAGGCGTTGCCGACGTACCACCCGCCCCCGGCGATCCCCTTCCTGTGAAACTCACTATCGAGCAGATGGCGCTTCTCCAAGGCTTCCCCCCTGACTGGAAGTTCGAGGGACTCAAGACATCGGCGTACCGACAAGTGGGCAACGCCTTCCCTCCCCCAGTAGCTCAAGCGGTCGCCCTCAAAATTGCGGAAGCGCTGCGCCAAACGGATCTGCCAGCAAGCTGCGATACGCCGCAGACAAGCTTGGATGCTGAAACAGCTCTCAACGGAATCTGCCGACCGTCTCCTCTGAAGCTGCCCGAAGCGACGAGTTCACTCTCGTCTAAGCGCTGAGCCGCTCGCTGCCCAGGGCCACCTCCTGAGCAGACTCGCCGCATGCCCCAGCTGCAAGGAGTCCGTAGATGGCGTCGGCGAGGGCGCGGCCCAATCCAATAGGTACGGCGTTGCCGATCTGTCGGGCGATATCGAGCTTGTTTCCATACCAGAGGTAGTCGTCGGGGAAGCCCTGAATCAGTGCTGCCTCGTAGTGCGTGATGGGGCGGTGCTCGGTGGGGTGGAGGTAGCGGCCCTTTTCGGGCTTGAAGAACTCGGTTCGGATCGTGACAGAGGGCCTGTTAACGTGCAGGCGACCCATCACGTCTGCGGAGCCGCTGAGGTGGCTGTCCCAGCTCTGGGTGCTCAGGTACTGGCCATCGTCGCTCCACTTGCCGGTGAGATCATGCCGGTTGCCGCCTGGCGGGATCGCCTTGTACCGGGCCACGGACAAAGCAGTCGGCGTCCGTCCAATGTGCAGCTCGTCGGTGCAGTAGGGTCCGGGCAACCCGTGCGAACTGCGTCCCTCTGGCAGATGGTTGCTGCTGATCTCCATCCGCGCCGACCGCTGGAAGACGGTACTCACGGCCGCCCAGGGCTCAAGGGCCTTCTCGGCGCCGAACAGAACCGCGCCATCCGCCACGAAAGGTTCCTTGGCGTGGGTTGGTGCGGGATAGCGCACAGGTTCCCCCAGATCGCGGAGGGATCCGATGACGATGGTCCGTTTGCGAGCCTGCGGCACGCCGTAGTCGGCCGCGTTAAGGACCTTTGCGTCCAAGTGGTAGTCGCGCAGCACACCGCCGGATCGTGCTTCGGCCTTCAGCAGAGCGAATTCTGAGGAGGCGGCGAAGCGGTCGACGTTCTCCATGACGAAGACCTTCGGCCGAACCACGGTGACGACCCGCAGGTACTCCTTCCACAACTCATTGCGAGGATCGTTGCCGGATCCGCGGCCAAGGCCGGAAAAGCCTTGGCAGGGAGGCCCGCCGGCGATCACGTCAACACCGTCTTTGAACGGGCGGGGGTCGAAGTCGGCTATATCACCACGGGACAGGAAGTGAGGTTGATGATTGGCTTCATAGGTCGCTGCTGCGGCCTTGTCGAACTCCACTGCGGCAACAGAGCGGAAGCGGGGCAGGCGGGCGCCCTGGCCAACCGCACATGACCGAAACCCTTCACTGAAGCCGCCACAGCCCGCGAAGAGGTCCATCACCGTGAACGAGTTGCCTTCAGGCTCCGGTTCGTGATCGCCAAGTGTCATGCCCTGGAGCATAAGCAGCACCACTGACAGTGCGCTTGACCTGCGGCGTCAGCACTTGTGACGAAGGCCCTCGATGTATCGGCGCGGCGCCGCTCCCTCAAAGAAGAGGGATCGGCGCCTCACCACGAAGCACACGCCCAACTCATGGACATGGGTCCCACACGAAACCCGCCGATGCGAGGACGGAGAGGTACACAGGCTTACGCAGCCTCAGCCTCTGCCTCGAAATGCATCTGCGCCCGATCGAGAACGTCATCCGGGTCTCCACCCTGCGCTGCGAGCCAGTGGAGCAGGTCCGCAATGACGTCCGTGACCGATTCCTCCAGCACGGCGTAGGTCGGTACGACGGTCGAGTCGGCACCGATCACCCGGCGATACTCATCGAGCACGGCCGCTGCCCGCTGGACTTGCGTGCACTGGGGCACAGGGTCCAGCGAGATTTCACACCACACTGCCTTACCAGCCGCCGTGAGAAGAGTGCCCCAGCCCAGGCTCATCCCTGAGAGCAGATGGAGCCCGCGGCCACACTCGTCCTCACAGCTCCCTGAGCTCGGAGTCGGCACCTCGTGACTCTTGTCGTGGAGTTCCAAACGCAGCCGATCTGACCTGGGTTCCAGGACCAACGTCGCAGCAGCTCCCTCCCCAACATGCTTGACAACATTCGTTGCGAGCTCGGTTACAGCAAGCTCCACCTCATCGGCCACGGCCGCCGCTCCCCACTGCCCAAGTGCGCAGCGGACTCGCTTACGTAGCAGCCGTAGCTCTGCAGGCACGGCTTCGAACGGCATGACACAGCGAAGCCGAGGTTCGAAGTTGCCGTATTCCGACATGGCCACACTCCCTCCCACGCGCCACAGCGCTGCGCCAGCCGTAACCATACGGCTGCACTGTGTAACGCTTTGTGACGAGTATGGCATTGAGAAGTCTTGCTGTGTAACTTCTCATGAAACTCGATCGGGTGAATCGGTAGTAGATCAACTCCAGCCGCACCTAGCCTGATTGACGCTCACCAGGCATGTGGTGCAGCACCCCACCGGGAGGACCACACCATGTCCACAAGGGCCACAACTCGGCGTCGCCAACTTGGCGCTGCCATGCGCAAGTTGCGGGCACGCAAGGGCATGACGCTGGAGGAGGCCGGGCGACTCGTCGGGGTTTCGAAGGCGACAGTCAGCCGCTATGAGACTCAGGCTGGACCAGTGAAATGGCTGGTCATCGATGCACTTTGCCGCGCGTACGGGGTAAGTGATGCTGAGCGTCGGGCGGTTGTCGCACTAGCAAAGGATGCCAAGCAACAGGGCTGGTGGAGTCCCTTCGCCGACTCCATCCCGGAGAGCATGAACCTTTTGCTCACGCTTGAGAACGAGGCTGTTCGCGAGGACCACTTCTCCTGTGTCTACGTCCCTGGGCTCTTGCAGACGCGGGAATACAGCACAGCTCTGCAACAGGCCAACGAAGTACGCCTGGAGCCCACTGAGATCGAGCGACTCGTGGACATCCGCATGAGACGTCAGGAGATCCTTACGCGGCCGAGGCCTCCGCACCTATGGGCGATTCTCGATGAGTCCGTGATCCGCCGAGTCGTCGGTTCACCGGAGATCATGAAGGAGCAGCTCGGAAGAATGCTCGAAGTGAACGAGTCACCGCACATCACGCTCCAGGTGCTTCCGTTCTCCAAGGGCGCCCACTCCGCGGCGCTCGGCAGCTTCGTCATCATCGGTGGCAGCGAACCGACCCTGGACGTGGTCTACGTCGACTTCCACACGGGCTCCCTCTTCCTGGAGAAGGATGAGGAACTGGATCGATACAGACTTGCGTTCGAGTACCTCCGCGCACAAGCGTTGGACATGGAGGCTTCCTCCACCATGATCCATCGCGCCCGCAAGGAGCTATGAAGTGACCGCTTCCCCTCAGGCTGGTTCCCAGCCCATATGGTTCAAGTCATCTCACAGTGGCGGTAACGCTACCGAATGCATTGAAACTGCCTTCGTTTCATCCGGCGTGCTCGTGCGTGACTCCAAGCGGCAAGGATGCCCACCTCTTGCGTTCTCGGCTGGTGCATGGAACTGGTTCATAGCCAGAGCGCGGCATGGGCTGCCCCTAATTTTCCGGACAGAGGACCAATAGTCAGCAGCAGGAGGCTCTGGGCAGGGAATTGAAGGCTTTGGGGGGATGTTGGGCTTCGCCATGCGAATCTCGGTAGTGATCGGAGACGCGGGTGCCGACGGTGATCATCATCATGGCCAACGCAGGTACTCACCTACTGCGGAAGTCCCGAGATCATCTTGTCTTTTTCCTTCACTGAAAAGCCTCTTCGTTTTGCGGATTGTTTTGACGACGAGTCCGCGAACCTCAGTGTCGTCGGGTGCCAGCGAGCCAAGGATGTAGTGGCGCCGACCATCCACCGCCGTCGAGGTGATGTCCCCAAGCTCTCTTAGTTAGGACAGCGGACAGCAAGGAGTTGACGATCGTGAGCGCACAGTACGCGGAGACGCCCGGGCCTGCGGCGCTGCCGTTGAAGACCATCGGTGACATCCGAGCTGCTTTTCGGTCCGGGCATGGCTTTCCGGGGGACCGGGAGTTCTTTGAAGCAGATCTTCAGCGTGCGCTGGAGGCATCGTCCGAGACGGATCTCAACGCTGTTGCCGCGGTGATCGTCGACTACCGGGGCAGGATCCGCCTCTACCAGGATCCCGACTTTGACATCGTTGTACAGGAGGGCATTGACCTCACGGCTCGGTTGAAGCAGGAGGAACAGGGCCGATGAGCGGCATGATCAGGCCGTAACAGCTCGGGTGGCCGATCGGGCCAAGGCTCTCGGAGCCGAGCAGGCACTGGAGACGCTCCGGCAGGAGCTGGAACAGGTACCCAGGCTCGGGGTCCTGCTCGGGCCGCCCCGTCAGAACGGCACCGAAGTCCGCAAGACGCGGATCGAGCCGCGGGGCGGAATGCCAGGGCTCGCGGTGGCGTACGTGTACACACCGGCGCCGCCGCCTCCCACCGGAGCCATCGTCGCGGTGACCCCTGACGATGGCATTCCGGCTGAATGATCCTCTGGGTTGAGGACCGTCACCTGGCATCAAGGCAACAACCCACCTCATGCCACGGCACTGTCGTCCAGGCGGAGGGCGACGGCGCAGAGCTATGACGCCTTGCCTGCGATCTCGGCGGCCATCAGCAACGCCATGCCCGGGCCCGATGGATTCTCACGCAGGCCAGCCGCGCGCGAACGATGGAGGCGTACACCGATCTGCCACGTGCGACCTGGACGGCGTACATCCTGAGGCTCGGGCCTGTGCCGAGTTATGCCGAGTCGGGACCGCTGATCTCACGCCACAGGGCAATTACCTCGTCGGGCCGGAGCACGTTGACGTCCTGATCGAACTCGACATCGGGCCAGCACGTTCGGTCGCTGAAAAGCGTCCGCCGCTGGCCCTGGCGTCACGACCCGCCCGCGCTCACGCCACTCCGCTGTCGACCCGATAAACGATCTTCCCGTCGAACTCCGCGAACCCAAGCGACTTGTAGAAGGCACGAGCGCCCGGGTTGCTGCGGTCCGTCATCCACTCGACGCGGCTGCAGCCAGGGCGGGCGGCGGCCAGGACACGCAGTTCGCTCATGAGCTGGGCGCCGACTCCCTGCCGACGGAGCGTGTCACGGACGTACAGCTCCTTGAGGAAGAGCGAGTGGGAGGAGCCCGCCGCCGGCCAGAGGAAGGAGTAGGCGGCGAGGCCGACCAGCTCTCCCTCCTCGTCCTCGACCACGAGAGCGGATGCAAGGGGCGGGGAGCCGAAGAGCGCCTCCTCGACCTGGGCCTGGCGTTCCTCGAAAGGCTGGACATCGGTCGCCCCGTAGAACCGCTCGATCTCCTCGATCAGTTCGGCCAGGGCCACGGCGTCCCCCTTCTCGGCGGGACGGATCGTCGCGCTCATCGGCGTGCATCTCCTGTCGTTCTCGTGTCGCTCTCGGCTCGGCTGGGCTCGCTGTCTTCAACGCCTGCGTCCATCGTGATGGTGCGGCTCGGCTACGGAGGCGAGGCGGCAGTCGGGGTGTATGGATCCCAGCCGTGCCGGCGCAGTGATTTCTGGACGTGCCGGATGAGGTACTCCAGGTCCGCGCAGTAGACGGAGGGGTTGAGGTAGCCGCTGGCCGTGCTGAACCGGTGCGGGAGGTAGCCCCCGCCGCACACCTCCACCAGCGGGCAGCGCTGGCACTGCTCGGCGAGCGCATCCTTGCCGTACAGCCGGTGCTGGAGCTTCGGATGGGCGAGGGCGTCGTCGAAGGACTGGTCGAAGACGTCGAGTCCGAGCCAGGAGGCACCCTCCTCGACGGACCGCAGGGTGTCCACGCCCTCGACGGTGCCGTCGGACTCGATGACGACGCTGGTCGGCGGGGCGAGGCCGAGTGTCTCGACCGAGCCCCGCACGCCGGAGCTGAGCGCTACGACGTCCTCCAGCATCCGGACGCTGTGCTGGTGGTCAGGGTGGGCGAGCCAGGCGTCGTACACGCGGCTCATCCACAGTCCGTACTCGGGCACGTCGGGGTCTTTGCGGCGCGGTGGGTCGTCGTGAGTCCCGTGCGGCAGGCCGAAGTCGATCACTGGTGGCTCGAAGGAGGCCAGATAGTCGTGGACCTCGACCGGGTCGTTGGCCAAGTCCACGACGGCGAGCAGTCCCGCGAACAGGTGCGGCCGGGATCGCAGTAGTTCGATGCCTCGCACCGTGGCGGCGGCGCTCGACCGCCCGCTGTGCGTGAGCCGGTGCCGGTCGTTCGCAGTGGGCGGTCCGTCGAGGCTGACGCCCACGACCACCTCGTACTGATCGAAGAGGTCCAGCCACGCTTCGGAGAGAAGGGTTCCGTTTGTCTGGAGCTCGAAGCGGACCTCGGTGCCCGTTGGAATCCCTTCCCGGACGGTGCCCAGCAGATCGGCCATGTGGCGGACCCCGGCGAGCAGCGGTTCTCCGCCGTGCAGCACGACATGCACGGTCGGCAGCCCGTGCGCTGCCGCGTGTTCGCCGATCCGCCGGGCTGCGGCCCGGGCCACGTCCAGGTCCATCCGTGCGGGCAGCCGCCGTGCCACCTGGTCCTTGGAGTTGAAGACGAAGCAGTAGTCGCAGTCCACGTTGCAGCGGTTGACGGCCTTCAGGATGAACGTCCGGAAAGGGGCGGTGACTTCGAGCGGGATCATCGAGCGTGCGGGCTCACAGGGGCCAAGGCCAGATGAGCGAAGCCGCGTGGGAGCCGTCGCCGACACGGTTCGTCGTGGCCTGCTCGACTGCCCGCCGCTGCCGTACGCGGGCGGCGACGCGGTCGAGGACCACGTTGCCCTGGTCGGGTTCCCGATCTGCGGAGGCCGTGGCGTGCGGCGCGGAAACGGACGTGCGTGACGGCATTCAACGCTCCTCGTGTTGGACATGCCGGAGAGGACAGGCACGGGCGACGGCGGTGGTTGAAGCGACAATCGGCTCGCAACGTAGCAGCCCCGCCGCTCACCGCGACACAGAGAATCCGGCCAGGTCCCCGGGTCATCCCGCCTGCGACGCCAGGAGCCGTTGGACGTCATCGGCCGACGCGCTCACGCCCAACCGCTGGTACACGGTCAGGGCTTCGCGCAGCGACCGGTCGGCGGCTGCGGGACCGTCGGTCATCCGGTCGCACCGTCCGATGCCCTCCAGCGCCCGCGCCTCCTCCAGCGGGCAGCGGATGTCCCGGGCCAGGCCCAGCGCCTGCTCGAACCGCCCGCGTGCCGCGGCCGCGTCACCAGAAGTACGCAACAGCGCTCCCCAGTGGTTCAGCACTTCCGCCTCGCCGCTTCGGTCGCCGAGCTCGCGCAGGATCTGACGGCTCCGCTCGAATGCTTCGACGGCACCGTCCCGTTCACCGAGGACTGCGTGGGCGGCCCCGAGCTCGCTGAGCGCGGCGGCCTCGCCTCCGCGGCTGCCGAGTTCGCGGTACGCCTCCAGGGCTTCCTCCAGCCCCCGGACCGCCGCTGCCGCGTCCCCGGACAGGCGGTCCAGCAGTCCGAGGTGGCGGACGCTGTTCGCGCGGCCGAAGCGCTCGCCGAGTTCGGTGTAGTGCTCCAGGGCCTGGGTGTGGGCCTCGCGCGCGCCATCCAGATCGCCGGTGAGCCGTCGCACGACACCCAACTCGTTCAGGGCGTACGCCTGATGGACCCGGTCGTCGAGTTCCCTGTAGATGTCGAACGCTTCGCGGTGCCGCTCGCCAGCCCGCTCGTACTCGCCCATTAGGCAGTGGATGACGCCCAGGTCCCGCAGCGAGTTGGCCTCTCCGTAACGGTCGCCGAGCTCGCGGTAGATCGACAGGGCCTCGGACTGGGCCGCGACGGCCGCGTCGAAGTCGCTGGTCTGGCGACGCACCATGCCGAGGTCGGCGAGTGCGTTGGCCTGCCCGAGCCGGTAGCCGAGCTCCCGGTAGAGGGCGAGGGCCTCTGTCTGGGCACGGGCGGAGGCGTCGTTGTCCGCGGTCAGGTACCAGACGATGCCCGCCTGGTTCAAGGCGTCCGCCTTGCCGCGCCGGTCGCCGACCGCGTCGTAATGCGTCACCGCCTCGTTCAGCGCTTCGGTTGCCGCGGAGTAGGCGGCCATGAAGCGCCGTACGACGCCGAGTTCGGCAAGTGCGTCGGCCAGGGCCTGTCGGTCGTCGGTGTGCCGGGCGGCCGCGGCGGCGGTCCGATGGAGCCCCACTGCCTGGTCCCAGGGTCCGGACTGGCGCAGGAAGGGTGCCATGGCCGCGGCCATCCGGATCACGGCGTCGTAGAGGGCGAGCCCGTTCGCTCTCCGGATGCAGGCCAGGATGTTCGCGCGCTCGTTCTCCAGCCAGCTCAGGGCGTCCGTTCGGGACTCCAGGGCGGGGGTCTCCACCTGCTGAGCGCCGTCTGGAGGTGGTAGCACCGCGGCACCGCTGCGGACGATGCGCTCGTTGGCGACGGCGAGAACGGCGAGGTAGTAGGTGCACACACGTCGAACGGCCTGTACGTGGTCCATGCTGTCTCCTTCGTCAGCAAGACCGCGCGCGTAGTCGCGCAGGAGATCGTGCAGCCGGTACCGGCTGCCGGGGTGCTCGTCGATCAGGTGGGCGTCGTAGAGCGCGTCGAGCTGATCACGGGCCGCCGTCATCGACTCCGCACCGAGCGCGGCGGCGACGTACGCGTCGAGATCCGTGCCGGGGTAGAAACCGAGGCTCCGGAAGAAGCGCTGCCGCTCCGGCGGGAGGTCCCGGTAGGACAGCTCGAACGTCGCGGCGACCGCGCGTTCCCCGGCCCGCAGTTCGCCGAGCCGGTCCCGGGCCGCCATGAGTCGTTCGCGCAGGTCGTCGGCGCTCCAGGACGGGTGGTGCCGCAACCGTGCCGCGAGGAGCGACACCCCGAGCGGCAGATACCCGCACAGCCGTACGAGCTCCTCAAGCGCATCCCGGTCGAGCGCATCCGCCGGCCGCCCACTGAGCCGTACGAACAGGTCGACCGCGTGATCCGGCGGCAGCGCCTCCACCGGCACCACCACCTCCTCGTGCGCGGCCAGCCGCTTACGACTGGTCACCAGCACGAGACAGCCGCTCCCACCTGGGAGCAGCGGCTCCAGCTGCCGGTAACTGGCCGCGTTGTCGAGGATGAGCAGCGCCTGCTTCCCCGCAAGCCGGCTGCGCCACATGACAGCCCGCGCCTCCGTGATCGCCCCCACGTCGTCACCGACAGGTATCTGCTGCGTCGGCACGCCGGCGGCCGCGAGCAGCGAGGCCAGGGCCTCGGTCGCCTGCACAGGGCTACGGCCCGTCGTATGCCCGTTCAGGTTCACGAAGAGCTGCCCGTCCGGGAACCGCTCGGCCAGCACATGACCGGCGTGGACGGCGAAGGTCGTCTTTCCGACCCCAGGCATCCCGTCGATCACATGAACCGGCAGGACCTCACCGGTCTCCTGCGCGGCACGCACCGAACGCACCAGAGACTCCAGCTCGGCAGCGCGGTCGGTGAACGCGGTGGCATCGCGCGGCAGCGACCGCAGCACCAGGGCCGCGCCGGGCAGGCCCGACCCGTCATCCGAGCGGACTGTCGGCTCCGGACTCCCGTCCGGTGCACGGCGGTCGTCCAGCGCGGCGAGCAACGCCGTCAGCCCGGCCGTGACCGTCCCCAGCAGGACGAACGACAGCCAGGGATGCTCTTGTAACCAGCCCAGCCAGGCGGGCCAACCCGACTGCTCCGGGACGGCGTTCGTGACCAGACCGACGAGCATCGTGGTGACGGCACCGCCGCCGGCCACTACGGCTACGGCCACGCCTCGTCTCAGTCTCATACGGTCACCGTGCCGCTGTGGTCAAACCGTAAGAGCGCAGGTTGAACCAGCCTGGACACCAAGAGACCCCCGAAATCGGCACTCGACCGTCCAAGGGCATCAGGCACACGCCGAGTGGTCAAGGATGCGTATCACTGCACGGGCCTCCGGCGACGACCTGGCGCACTCAATCTCCGAGCCTGGTGCCTCGCTACCCTGCCCCCATGATTCGCGCAGTGGTCTTCGACGTCGGTGAATGCCTTGTAGACGAAACCCGTGAGTACGGGACCTGGGCCGACTGGCTGGGCGTGCCGCGGCACACCTTCCATGCGATGTTCGGCGCCGTCATCGCTCAGGGGCGCGACTACCGGGAGACCTTCCAGGAGTTCAGACCCGGTTTCGACCTCTACGAAGAGCGCGAGAAGCGGGCCGCTGCCGGGCAGGCGGAGACGTTCGGGGAGAGCGATCTGTACGGGGACGTTCGGCCGGCTCTCGCTCAACTCCGTGCCGACGGACTCTGGCTAGGCGTCGCGGGCAACCAGACCGTCCGGGCGGGGCGAATTCTGCGGTCGCTCTTCTCCGACGACGTCGACCTGATCGGTACGTCGGACGACTGGGGCGCCAGCAAGCCAGATCCCGAGTTCTTCAAACGGGTCGCCGATGTGGTGCCCTTCCCGGCCGACGAGATCCTTTACGTCGGTGATCGATGCGACAACGACATCCGTCCGGCCCGCGAAGCCGGCATGCTCACCGCGCTCGTGCGTCGCGGACCGTGGGCGACCATCCAATGGAACACACGGGAAGCCAGGGAGCTGCCGACCTTCCGTGTCGACAGTCTGCTCGAACTGCCCGACAGCATCCGGGTGTTCAACGGCCCAGTGCGCTGATGGTCGTCGACCAGTCGTACAGCCGGTCGTCGAGCTCGCGGACGCAGGGGTGGTGCTGGTGTGGGGTCAACGTGCGGCGGACCTCGCGTACGCGGTCCATGCCCGTCGCGTACCAGGTGATGGCCAGTTGATCGAGTGCTCGACCCGCGTACTCACAGGCTGACTCGAGGTTTCCGGACGCCGCCTCGACAGCAGCGAGGTCACCGTAGACGACGGTGCGCTGTTTGTCCTCACCGGGGGACATCGCGTCCAGGACTCCGAGGAGCGTCTCGCGAGCCTGGACGAGGTGCCCTGCGGTCATCTGGGTGTTCCCCTTGAACGCCGCCAGCCGGGCCGGAGAGAACCAGTCCATCCACTCGGGTGAGGAATGCTCGTTGCCGGTCTCGAGAATGTCCTCGGCGTGCCCGATCAGATGCAGGGCGGTGCGCGCATTGCCGCAACGGGTCTCGCATTCGGCTTCCACCGCGTCCAGCCATGCGAGGAATGCTGCCGAAGCGGGGACGCGCCGAGCGTAGGTGCGTGCCGCGATCATTCGCTCCAAGGCTGCGTCGCGATCGGCCGCCCAGCCCGGGACGAACGCCATGTGCGCGAGGATCGCCGAGCCGAGTAGGGGGTCGTCGGCCTGGCCCGCGGCTTGCAACGCGAGGAGGAGGGTGTCGTTCGCCGTGCTCGGTTCGCGGAGGTCGAAGAACTCGATCCGACCGGCGAGCAGATACGTCTCCGCCAACGCGGCCGCGATCGTACGACGAGTGGTGTCCGTCGTCTCGGGGAGCAGCGCACACCCCAGCGTCGCGTGCGCGATGACGGCGGGGTGCAGCGTGGTCGGTGCGACCGACCAGTAGAGCCGGCGGTGGGAGCGCGTCACAGCGTCGAAGTCTGCGCCTGCTGTAGCTGGTTGAAGCGCTGCGACGACCCGTCCGGGCACCACCGCCGGTCCGAGAGCGGCGGTACCACCGGCCACCAGCGGGCGCCGGGTGTGATTGGGCTGGGGTCCGTCCGAGCCCCATGGGGGTGTGAAGCCGAGAGCTTCCATGCTTTGGCCCAACAGGTGGACCAGTACACGCTGGCAGTCAGGTTGCGGCCACGGCGGGTTGTCGGACTCCCATCGGCGAACCTGCCGTACGCCGACAGACAGGCCGCGAATACCCATCTGCCTGGCGTTCCGGGTCAGGGCGTCGGCCAGGTCCTGCTGCGAGTTGAAGCCCGCAGCTACACGGGCGGCCTTGAGACGGACGTTGCCTGTGGGCCGGGGCAAGGAACACACCTCCTGGTAGCGGCTGCTGCAACCATGGCACAGCAAGTCCAGTGTTGGGCGTGTGATCACTCTCAGGGTGTCATCCAGGCCCTATTAAAGCCCTATTGATGGCCTGTCAGAGTCCTCGAATTGGCGATTCCACTCATGAACTCTATGTGCCGTACCTGATCGCAAGCGCCGACGAGGGCAGGCCATGGACAGACAAGAGACTTTGGACAGAACGATCACGGAGTGGCTCGCGGGAGCGCACCCAGCGCCGGAGCAGGCACGGGCGGAATGGTCGAACCAGGGGGTAGCGCTTTTACCTCTTGGTCAACGATTCGCCGCTGTAAGGCTCTCGGGGGTGCTGGTGTACGCCGCGCTGGACTCCGACGACCCGAGCGTGGTGGCCGAGGCTCTGTCTGAACGGCTGCGCGGTCCCGTCATCCACGACAACCGCACCGCGGGCCCGACGTACTACGCCCTCATCCAGTGGCACGCCGGCCTGGTCTGGGACTACAACCGCAGCGCGCCGTGCCTTCGGGACGACACGTATCTGGGCGTCCCGCGCATCGATCGCCGGGAGCCGCCCGGAACGTACTGGGTCGTTCCGCCTCGCTACGACGGCGACCTGTGCAGGCCACAGGCGGTGCGAGACCTGGTCGACGCCGGCCACCGGCAGCTCGTCCAGCAGACGTTGGTCTGACCGCCCGCTCGGCCGTCTTCCGCCGCGCGGCCTGTCCGCACGACGTCGCGCCGCGGTCTGCAAACCCCCTCTCCCTTGAGCACACGACAGGCATTCAGCACTTGAGGAGAGGGCTGCCCGAAGGTCCACCCCACGGTGAGGTGAATCCGTGCTGCACACAACCCCGACCGGTCCCGACATGCCACCGGGTCCGACTCCACCCAGGAACGACAGTGGTACGAAGGGAGGCTTCCGATGACGACCGCCGCTGCCGCCGGACTCCGCACCGGCCAATCCCTCGTCACGGACGCTGAGTTCGACATGCTCGCCGCGTTCTGCGCTGACGAGTACGGCCTGGAGCGCTGTGTCGCCGACCGTGTCGTCGACCAGGCCCTCGCGATGGTCTTCGTCATGGGCTCATCCGGTGCGGGGGCCGCCATGGCGCCTTCGCAGCAGGTCGATCCGGGGTGGCACACGCTCATCCTGCACACCGGTTGGTACGCCGACTGGTGCGAGAGGAGCTTCGGCTACTTCCTGCATCACCAGCCGAACTCGAAGGTGCGCACGCGCGGGCTGATGGTCGACGTCGTGGACCGGATCAGGTCCGCCGGCTTCGAGGTCGACGAGCGGCTGTGGGGTACGGCCGCGGACTGCAACCCGCCTGCGTGCTGCGGCGACGGTCCCTGCTGCTGATCCATCCCCCGGGTTGGGCGGGTCGGCCTCCCCGGTCGGTCCGCCCGCCCCCTGTGCCAGAACGGACCCCGCCCCTTGTCCCTCACCGAGCTGACCGCGACCAGCCGCGTGACCGTCTTCCCGCTGGAAGGTCTCATCGTCGCCTACACCACGCAGTCCAGTGACGAGCGTTGCCTCGGCGACATCGGGCTCGTCACTGTCGTCGATGCGGGCAGCGATGGCGAAGAGCTGTGGCGCCTCGCCTACGATCTCGGCGGCATCAGCAACGTCCTGCCCAGGCCCGCTGGATTCTCACGCAGGCGAGCCGCGCCCGCGTGGTCAAGGCGCACACGGACCTGCCGTACGCGAAGTGGGCGGCCCACATCAAACGGCGCTTCGACCTCGACGCACTCTTCGCGAACCACGACGTGCTGATGACCGGCCGGATCGTACTGTTGGATCTCTGAGCGGAGGTGCCTCAATGCAGGAGACAGCTGCCAGCAAGGACCCAACGATCGTGAACGCAGGGGACTCGGAGATACCCGGGCCTGCGGCGCTGCCGTTGAAGGCCACCGGTGACATTCGAGCTGCTCTTCGGTCCGGGCACGGCTTTCCGGGCGACCGGGAGACCTTTGCACCAGCTCTTCAGCATGCGCTGGAGGCGTCGTCGGAGACGGACCTCAAAGCTGTCGCCGCGGTGATCGTCGACTACCGGGGGAGGATCCGTCTCTACCAGGACCCCGACTTCGACACCGCCGTACAGGAGGGCATTGACCTCGCGGCTCGTTTGAAGCAGGAGGAGAGCCGTCGCCCTACTTGAAGGCCCCGACATTGCGCGCAGCCCACTCGCCGAACGTACGAGCCGGTCGCCCCAAGACCCGCTCGACGTCAGGGCTCACCCGCTGCTCGGCGGGTTTCGGCGTGCCCAGGATGCCGAGCGTGGCCTCGACCACCGGCTCGGGCATGAACCGCAGCATCTGGGCGCGGGCCTCCTCGCGGCTCTGCTCGACGAACGTCACCGGTTCCCCCAGCGCGTCGGCGATCGCGGACGCCTGTTGGCGGGGGGAGATCGGGGCCGGGCCGGTCAGCTCGTAGGCGTTGCCGGCGTGGCCGGTGTCCAGTAGTGCCGCGGCGGCGACCTCGGCTATGTCGGTCGGGTCGATGGTCGGCAGGGCGATGTCGCCGAAGGGCGCGGCCACCGTCCGTCGGGTGCGGACCATGTCGGCCCACTGCAGGGTGTTGGAGTCGAAACCGCCCGGCCGCAGCAGGGTCCATTCCAGGCCCGACTGCGTGACGGCGTCCTCCAGTGTCGCGGGGTGGCTGCCTGTGGCGACGCCCTGGGAGGACAGCAGGACCACCCGGCGGATCCCGGCGGTCCGCGCGACATCGAGGACGTCGCCGACGCTGCCACCGGCTGATACGAAGTCGCCCGAGGTCAGCAGGAACAGCGCGTCGGCGCCGTCGAGCGCGGGGGCGAGGCTCTCCGGGTCGGTCAGGTCCGACAGGTCGGCCTGATGGTGTCGTACTCCCGGCCCTGCCCCCGTCGGCAGGTCCTGCGCGCAGATGCCTCGCGATACCGCCGTCACCTGTTCGCCGGCCGTGACGAGCGCCCGTACCAGCGGCCGTCCGACGTTGCCCGTGGCTCCGGTCACCACAATCATGTTCGCTCCCGTTGTCGAATCCGTGTTCGCCCAACGGAAGCTACCGGCATGGGGATAGTAGGTACCTAGGGGAAAGTATTGGACAGGAAGGCCCACTGTGACTCAGCACACGAATCCGGCGGCTCATATCGATGGCGCCCCCGAGCAGGCGTGCCCGATCGCCCCGGTGGTCGACATCGTCTTCAGCCGCTGGACCACTCCGATTCTGTGGGCGCTCCATGAATACGGGCGGCATCGGTTCGTCGAGCTGGAACGCCGCATCACCAGCATCACGCCCAAGGTGCTGACCGACCGGCTACGGCAGTTGGAACGCGACGGGCTCGTCGTGCGCACCTACCACCCCGAGGTTCCGCCGCGGGTGGAGTACGAGATCAGTGAACTGGGACGCAGCCTGGGGCCGATGTTCGCCGCACTCTCCGAGTGGTCGGTCAACCTGGACACGGTCGAGCAGGCCCGGCGGGAGTACGACACCAAGGAGCGGCCCGGCAGCCGTCGCGCCGTCAGGCATAGGTAGGGCCCGCCCGTATGGTCTTCAACCTTCGGGCGGGTGGCTCGGGTCCATGGGCCGTGGCACTCGCCGTCCCCTGGGAGTCGCCCTCGCCTGAGAGCGCGCAGCGGTTGCAAGCCCGGTCGCTCCGGCACCGTCAGGTCGAGGAACGCAGGGCACGCGCGACGCGTCGAGCGTTGCGAAGTCGGCGTCGCGCAAGCCCTGTCGTGGGTCGACCCGATGGAGCAGTGCGGGGCCGTCGTGGTGCTTCGCCACGAACAACTGGTCGAAGTAGTCGATCTCGTCGTCGACCCATGCGAACGGCCTGCCGTCAGCGTGCGCGACCAGGTAGCGGGTCTTCCAGACCGTGCCGTCCGGTCCTGTGCCGAGCATCGTGGGCCAGTCCACCACGGGCAGTTCCGGCAGATCGAGGACGGAGGCCGGGCAGCTCGTCGGCGTATCCAAGGCGACGGTCAGCAGCACTCGTGCAGGTCGATGAAAGGCCAGCCACGCAGACAGCGAGGAATCGCCGCATCGCTAACCCATCGGAGAAGTCAGTAGGGGTCCATGCGCCCGTTGAGCAGCTTCACGCCGGCCCAGCATGGCCCTCGCCTCGACCAGCAGTGGGGCCGGGGAGAACGGTTTCAGGGCAGCGTAGTGACCCGGTGGGGCTCCGCATGAGTCGTGGTGGGCCAGAAGAACACATACCGTTTGCGTGCGGAGACGCATCCGACGTCGAGGCGCGCCTGCACGACGCTGTCGCGGGGAGCGCGCACGACCATGACGAGTCGGGTGCACCCACGCAATTCTGCTGATCGGGTGCGTCGTAGAACCCAGCGGCCGGAGGCCGTCTTCTCGTTGAGAGCTTCGAGGCTGACATCTTCCAGGACGCGTTCGACGCCGCGCTCCACTTGGGCATCGATACCGATGTCGGCAATCGCGAGGCTCGGTCCCAGCGTCACTTTGGTGCTGCGCGTCACCTCGCGTGCGCTGCGGTCCGGTTTCATTGACCAGGCCACCGCCGCCGGTTCGCCCCCATCGGTCCTGTCCAGAGCGACATCGACCCAGGCGCGCTCGAAGCGCTCCTGTCCCCCGTCGTCGGGGTGGAGGGACAGCGCCATGACGCCGAGCACCCACCGCCATGCGGGGTCGTCTCGGAACGCGGCGATCTCGGGATCATCCTCGGAAGGTCCGACGGGCAGTGGCGCCCAGAAGGGCCCGCCCAGGAGCAGTCTGCCCGGCGGCAGGGGAGGACCCGCGTCGGTGCCGCGTACCTCCCGAGGATCGAGAGGCACAGCAGCGAACGAGAGATCAGGAACGTTCATCTGCACTAGCGTTGCCCTGTTCTGCTGTGAGCCGTCGGCCTCAGTCGCCATTCACGTTTCCTCTCTGGAGCATTTAGTCCCAACCACCGATGAACGAGAAAGCCCCCCAGTCCCGGTACACCGGGTACCGCTCGCGGGTGCTACGGAGCGCCGCGGCAAAGGCGTAGTGGCGGGGCATACCCGAGTGGACCCGTTCGTACAGTTCACGGTAGAAGAACTCGGCTGTGTCCGACCGAACTTCCCACAGGGTGCCGACGATCGTCCGCACGCCGGCGAGGAGGAGTGTCGCCGGCAGCCCCCACGCGTTGTCGGCCATGTCCATCCGGCCCAGTGACGTCTCGCACGCGCTGAGGGTGACCATCTCCGTCCCGCGCAGGTCCAGGGAGGTCAGCTCGTGAGCGCGGAGCAGTCCGTCCGATGCTTCGTCCGGTGTGAGGTAGACACACTGGAATGAGGGCGCGTGAAAGTCGTGGCTCCCATGCGCCGCCAGATGGACGAAACGCGATGTCTGGAGCGCTTCGACAAAGCGGCTTTCGGTCGCGTCGTCATCCACGAGCGGTGCCACTCCGAAGACGTCGCCGATGGCGCGCGCCTCACTTGAGGTGTGGGGCAGCGGGGACATGGCGTGCGGGTTTCCCTCGGGGTAGGTCAGCGCAAAAGTCGTGAGCTGCCGCTCCCGGCGGGTTGTCGTGGTGGCACCGCCTCGTTCGTCCAGCAAGAGTGCGTGGTTGGGAAGTGTCGTGACGGTCCAGTCCTCGAAGAGGGGACGCCCGCGGTGCCGCATAAGTCCGAACGGCACGTAGTGGAGTGCTCCGTGCGGTACGAAGCAAAGGTGGTCCTTCCCTTCGGCGCGCCATGTGTCGAGGCAGTCCGCCACGCCCGGCAGATAGCCGTTCAGCAGGGTGTCCAGTTCCTCTTGGGTTTCCGCACTCACGTCGTCCGGGTCACTCGGTTCCGTCAGGTTGCGACGCAATCCCGATACGAACAGTGAGACGACCGACCCCCGGGCCGAGGTGTCGTCGTCCCCGAACTGGAGTTCCGCGTCGGGGAAGTCGCTGACGGCCACTGCCCCACGCATGCCGGTCCGGGTCAGCGCCACCGTGTAGATCGCCAGCGTCTGCTGAGGGCTGACTCCGATGTAGACGTCGATGAGTACGGTCCTGTCGTCCAGGGCCCGCTGGATGCCGTCGGACGCCAGGAGCACCAGGTCCTCGGTGCGTGAGTCAGCGAGCAGACGCTGCGCCAGATGGCTGTCGTATGCGTGGCGCAGCGCCCGTACCCGGTTCCTGGACGTGTCGGTCAAGTTGTCCGGCGCCGCCGTCGAGTACGCCGTGAGCAGCATGTGCTCGTCCACTGGCTGGTCGGGCAGCTCGTCGGCGGGGTCGCCGCGCCCGGCCAGCTCGCTTTCCGCCGCATCGAGTCGGTCGAGCAGCCGTCGCCCTTGGTCGTCCTCCTGCCAGCGGAACCTGTTGCGGCTGAGGAGGAGTCCGGCGAATCGCAGCCCCTTCGCGAGCTGCAGCACCACGATCAGGGCTTCTGGGTTGATGCCCCTAGCGGGATCGCTTGACATCAGCGCCGCGATGGCATTTTTGCAGATGTTCTGCAGGTACCACGTCGCCGCGTCACCGTTGAGGTTCTCCAGGCGGATGGCGCAGGTGGCGATGCCGATGACCGTATTGATCGCGCCCTCGTGGTCGGTACGCGCGACGAGGTCGTCGATGCGGGCGAGAACGTCGAGGGCGGAATCGGGCAGTCGTAGATCACACATGGCGGACAGTGAAGTGGCGTAGGACTGGATGGCAGCAGCCCAGTTTTCTTCCTGCACCGCGTTGACCGCGATCCCGAGATGCAGGGTGGCGCGCAGATAGTCCAGCGCCTGTTTGTGGTCGTGGCACCACACCGGGGCAAGTTCCTCCGCCTCGTCGAGCACGGCCAGACCGAGTGCCTCGTCGTCGGTGTGGGGGCTGATCCCGGCGAGCCCCACGAGGGCGGCCGCGTGGCTCAGCGGATCCCAGTCCTCTGCGGCTGCACGGGCTTCGAAGGTCTCCCGTGCAAACGCCGGGTCTCCGTCCCCCAAACTGTCATACCCGCCCGGGACCTTGGCGGAGACGAGCGCCTGCACCTCATTGCTCCACTGCCTGCGGCGTGCCCAGCCGTGATCGAGAAGGTCGATCAGCGGACGGGCTCTGTCCGCCGCTTCGGGAGCTCGCTGCGGGGCCACGCGACGCAGCAGGGAAACGATGTTGAGCGCGACATCGACCGCGATCTCCTGGCCGTGATGGCGCAGCCTCTGGTCCAGGCTGGGTTCGAGCAGCGCGTCCACGACGGTCAGGTCGATCTCCTCCCCCATCGCGTCAAGGTTCTGCAGGATCGCGACCAGTTCCCCGGGGGCCAGGACGGGGTCGATGAGGCCGGCTGCTTCGTGGCCCCATTGTGCGAGGGAGGACCGGTCCACCGGGACCCCCGTGGTCTCGGCGATCAGCAGGCTCTGGACCACGGCTTTGAGGGACATGCCCCGCTCATGACCCTGCAGGAGCCCGGCAGCCCGCCGGTAGTAGTCCGCGCCGCGGGGAAGGGTCTCGGAGACGGGCGGCATCTGCCACGTCTCAGGGTCCAGTCCTTCGAGTTCCTGCCGGTGTGTCTCCCAAAACTGCCGTTGCCACTGATACAGCTCCGTCTCGAGGTTGGCCGAAGTCCGTCTGCCGGTATACGGATTGGTGCACAGAGATCCAAGACCGAGGAGCGCGGAGATCTCGAGTTCGACGTCGTTGGTCCGGCGAGCTTCCGCGAGCACCGCTTCCCCCGCCGCCAGCGCCATGGAGAACAGCCGTCCGTCTGCGTGCTCCACCAGGACACGTGCGGCGCGACCGAGGAACAATACCTCCGCATAGCGTCCCGCTTCATCAGCCAGTGCCCCTTCCGGTCTGGCAGCTGTTGCGGCGCGCACGATCCTGATCAGAGTCAGGGCCGCTTCGGGGTTCAGTCTCTTGGTGAGCGAGGCGAGCGCGCGGACATACGACTCGGACTCCGCGGGCCGGAAGGCGGCGGCCGCGGTCCGCTCCGCGGCAGCGAGACCGAGAACGCCGTCGGTGACCTGGGACCAGAGAAGCTCGTAGGGCGCGTAGCCGATGGGAAACTGCGCCTGCCGGTTAAGCCAGGCCGCGATCCTGTCCTCCAGCTGCCTGAGCAGCGAACTGATCGCCTTCTTCTCGGGCAGCCGCCGGGTGGCCTTTCGGAGCCGGTCGAAATACTGCTCGGCGTAGAGCTCCGGGTGCTCGTCCAGGAAGCGCTCCATGGCCTCGCCCGTCAGGGCTGAGGCCTCCTGCAGGAGTGCAATCCGTACCGCAATCCCGCCTTCGTCCATGTTGCCCCCCGTTTCCACCAGCAGCTCCGCAATGTCAGGCTACGCGGGTCGGACCGACTGGATGGTGAACTTCTTGCTTCACACTCGTCTCGCTCTTCGCGAACCACGATGTCCTGATGACCAGCCGGAGATCGTCCCGTTCACCGGGCTCAATCCGCACCAAGGGGCCTCCCCGTAGAAGAGACGTCTGGTCACGCTGAGGCCGGTGGGGACGAGTGATGGCGGCCGTTGCCAGGTTGCGGTCCAGGAGCGATGCACCCCTGGAACAGTTCCACCGAGAGCAATCTGCGCCACGCCATCTCCACCGCGTCCACGACGAGTTGAGCCTCCTCGGAGGTGGAGGCAAACCATCCGACGCTACGGCGGGAGAACAGCGCGAAGCGCCCGTCCGCCCGGTGGTGCCGGGGGAACGGGCGCTTGCGTAGAGGGCATAGAGGGCTCAGCCCTGGAGCTTCATGCCCTCGGGTGAGGTGAGGCCCTTGTCGGGGTGGGCACGGAACGTCGCCGTCCACGTGGTGGGCGGGCAGGACGTGCCGTTGGGGTGCTGCTCCGTCAGTTTGGCCCGGGTGCTGTCCTCGACGACCGTGTCACCGCTCTTCGCGGACGTCACGGTGAGCCGCACCGGCACGGTGGACGCACCGATGTCGTCCGGGAGTCGGACCACCAGCGAGGCGAACGGGTCGTCGGGACTGCCCGATGCCCGCTCCTCGCAGGTGTCGTCCACGCACAGCCGGATCTTCGCCTCGTCCGGGCCGCCGAAGTCGGCGGGCCGCCACACGGCGGAGACCTGCGAGTCCGCGTCGGCTTCGGTGCACGGTGTGCTTTGGCCGAGGAGCGAGCAGCCGGTCAGGGAAACCGCCAGCAACGGTGTGAGAAGGACGCGGCGCATGTCAGTACCTCGCTACCGTGCCGGGGAAGGCGCTGTTGGCCAACCCGATGTCGGTGAAGAATAGCCAGCACGGGTCGAACAACCCACCGCTGTTGTCGCCGCCACCACCACCGCCGCCGGAGATGATGCCCTTCGCGAAGGCGCGTCCGCTGCCGTCGACGGTGTACACCGGGCCGCCGGAGTCACCGTTGACCGTGCAGGATCCGGACGTCTTCTTCGCGACGACCATGTTCTTGGCCCTCGTACCGCCGGAGTAGGTGAAGCTCACCTGGGTGTCGGTCACCTTCCAGCCGCACTTCTCGCCGGTCATCATGCCGCCCGTGCAGACTTTGTCGCCCTCTTGGGCCCAGCGCCGCCAGTAGTCGTGGACGGGCCGGGACGAGCTGGACGTCTTGCCGCCCTTGTAGATCCGGGCCGACGCGGAGCTGTCGCTGTTGATCCGGTACAACGCCAGGTCACCGGAGTAGTAGCTCTGCCCGGAGAGTTTCACCGAGCCGTACCCGTTCTTCCAGTTGTCCCGGACGACGGGGCCTATGTAATCGTTTTGACTGGGGTTCAGGATGGCCCCGTTGCCGGTGGTGCAGTGGCCCGCGGTCACCATGTACCACTTGCCGTTGTACTTCCAGGGGAATCCCGCCGTGCACCACGTCGCCGAGTTGGTGGTCAGTTGCGAGTAGATGCGCGCCCCGCCGTAGTAGGGCGAGGTGTCGTTGTAGCGGGTCGCCTGGGGTTCCAGCGCGTCGACCCCGGGCGCGACCTGCACGGCCACGGTGTCGGTGCCGTACCGCTCGCCCAGGGCCGTGACCAGCGCCGGGGCAGCCGTCTCGGTCGCCACGACGACACGGTTGTCAGCGGCGTCCACGGACGCGACGCGCAGTCCGCTCGCGCCGGGCAGTTCCGCCTCCGACAGCTGGAGGACCTCGTCGCGTACGGACTCCAGCGCGGTGACGCTGTGCTCCACCACTTCGGTGCGCGGGGCGACCTGCTCGGTGACGGTCGGCCCGGCGGGCGCGGGAGTGGTCTCCGTGGTGTCCTCGGGCATCGCGAACGACTCCTCGCCGGTGGTGTCCGCGGACCCGTCGGCGGGCGGCGCCGGCGTCTCCGCCTCGTTGGGCTCGGTGTCGGGCTTGGTGCCGTCCTCCGTGTCCTCGGCGGGCAGTCCGCTGCCCTCGTCGGCCGGGGCCTGAGTCACCTGGATCGGGACGGACGCCGCGTCGGCCGAGGCCGGCTCCACGACCGGTGCGACCAGTTCACCCGTCGCCGGGTCGACATAGGGCGGGGCGTAGGCGTCGGGGTTCGCCGCCGCGCGGGCCTCGGCCTGCTCCAGGGCATAGGCCTGGGCGGGTTCCGACTCCTGCATGCCGTCGCTCGTGCCGCCCTCGATGACCTCGACCCGGTCGACGATCGCCGAGACCGGTTCGGCCTCCGGCGGGGCGTACGCCCCAACGAAGCGGGCGCCGATCTGCCGGCCTCCGCTGCCGGACAGGGACGAGGTGTCCCACAGCAGCTTCGGCGCCGCGCCACCGCTGAGCGGCACCGGCCAGGTGACGGCGGAGCCGTCGGCGGCGCGGGTCACCTGGGAGGCCGGGACGACCTGCCACGGGTCGGCGGACGAGGTGCGCTGGAGGAAGGTGACGTTGGTCAGCGAGGCCGGGGCACTGACCGCGAGGTCGACCGAGCCGACGAGCACCTCGCCGTTGGCGGGCGCGGTCACAGCCGCCCGTCCGACGTGGAAGGCGCGCGTGGTCTCGGCCGAGACGTTGCCGGCCCGGTCGGTGGCGGTGACGGCGAGCTGGTGGCTGCCCTCGGTGGCCGGGGTGATGGGCAGCGCCACCGGGCCGCCGGTGGTGGTGATGGTCTGGGCGGTGCCGCCGTCGACCGAGTACGTCAGGCCGCGGGTGTCGGTGCCGTCGGGCGTCAGCGTGAACGTCCCGGTCACCTGCGCGCCGCCGGCCCAGGCGTCCGACGGGTAGGCCGCGGAGGTCACGGCCGGGGCGCCGGGCGCGGTGGTGTCGACGGTGAAGCGGTAGTGCGAGGTCGCCCCGCCCGTGCCGTTGCCGTCGATGCCGCGCACGTGCAGGTACCAGGTGCCCTCGGTACGCGTCGTCGTGTACGAGGTGCCGGTCGTCTCGGCCGTACTGTCGGGCAGGGTGTCGGCGGTGCCGTCGACGACGATGCTGTACCCGGCGGAGGAGCCGGAGGGCGCTGTCCAGGTCGCGCCGAAGGAGCCGCTCTTGTACGCGCCCGTCTGGTCCGGGTGCGTGGACGAGCTGATCGCCGGGCTCGGCGGCAGCGTCATGTCGACCCGGAACGGCAGATGCGCGGCGGCCGACGACCAGTTGCCCGCCTGGTCCTTGGCCCGCACGTGCAGGTACCAGGTGCCGTCCGCGTCGACGGTGCTGGTGAACTTCGTCGACGTCTGCACAGTGCCGGTGGTGGCCGGCAGGGTGTCCGCGACGCGGTCCGCGGTGACCACGTAACCGGCGGCGCCGGACAGGTCGGTGGGCGCCGACCAGCTGAAGGACGCGGTGCGGTCGGCGTACGCGCTGGTCGTCACGGGGTGGGTGGAGGAGACCAGGCCGCCGGGGGCGACCGGGGCGGTGGTGTCGACGTTGAAGCCGCGGTGCTGGGTCGGGGACCACAGCCCCGCCTTGTCCTTGGCGGCCGCGTGCACCCACCAGGTGCCGTCGGTGCGCCCGGACGAGTTCACTTCGGCCGTCGTCTGCGTGACGGTGGTTCCGGCGGCGGTCGTCGGGCTCTGGTCGAGCTTGACGGCGTATCCGGTCACGCCGGAGGCGTCCGTCGCGGCGAGCGTGCCCGTGAAGGTGGTGGCGTTGTACCAGGCCGACGCGGAGGGGTGGCTGGTGGAGGTGACGGCGGGGGCGGACGGGGCGGTGGTGTCGACGGCGAACGTCTGCCACGCCGACCAGGCCCCGGTGTCGGTGCCGTCGGACGCCCTGGCCCGCCACTTGTAGTCGCCCGGCGCCAGGGTGCCGGCCGTGTGGGTCGCCACTGCCCCGGAGGCCACGGAGGCGGACGTGCCGGACTGCAGGGCCGCGGTGCCGTTCGCTGCCCAGACCTCGAAGGCCAGCGTGAGCTGCTGGGCGTCGGCGTCGGTGGCCTTGGCGGACAGGGTGGGTGTGGTGTCCGCGGTGTAGGTGCCGGACAGCGGGGAGATGGCCGTCGCGGTACCGGGCCTGGAGTTGTAGGTGACCGACAGGGAGGGCTCGTAGGCGGCGTTGTGCGAGCCGTCCGTCTGGTTCGCCGAGTGGTAGCGGCGCCAGGTCAGCGGGTCCGTCTCGTCGACGGCCGCGATCCGCACGCCGTGGTTGGTCTGGCCGTCGGCCCAGGCCTGGACGATCCCGTCGATGTCCCAGGAGACGTGTCCGGCCGGGCAGTTGGAGTTGTAGCCCTTGGCCGCGGTGGAGGTCACGGCGCCGGTCGAGGTGGTCGTCGGCTGCTCGGCCCACGTGATGGCCGACGGGTCCCAGGCCGAGGTGATACGGCGTACCTGGTTGCCGGAGCTGGTGGTGCTGCACGTGGACGAGTAGTACGAGTACAGGCGCAGGTCGGTGTCGAGGACGTGCTTGCCGGCGTACTTCGCCACGTCGAACTTGAGGTACGAGCGGGCCTTCTCGGTGCCGTTGTAGGTACCGGCCTTCAGCTCGGTCGAGCCGCGCTGCGAGGTGAGGTAGTCGTCGTACTGGACCCAGGTGTCGGTCACCGGGCCGAGCAGGGAGTCGGTCGGGTCGATCGTGACCGGGTACTCGAGGCCGGGATCGGCGAGGAACTCCTCGTCGGGCTCCAGGACCAGGACCTGGTCGCCGGTGTCCGCGTCCCGCTCGATCGTGACGTCGATGGCCGCGAGGTCCTTGGGCTCACCGGAAGCGCGCTGTTCGCCCGAGCCCCACATCACGGGCAGCGGCGCGGTGGCCACCGTACGGCCCTTGCTGTCGCTCCAGCGCAGCCGTTCGTCGGCGGTCTCGTGCAGGGTGAGGCCGTCGGCCGAGACTGGCAGCCGGTAGCTGACCGGGCCGTCCGGGCGCTCGTGCAGGACGACGGAGTGGGAGAAGCCCTCCTTGAGGGCGGTCACCACGAGGTCGCCGCCCTCGACGGCGCCGGGGTAGACGGCGGTCGGGCCGTCCAGGCGCGGCTCGGGCAGCTTGCCGCGCCAGTCGAGGCCGAGGGTACGACCGCCCCGGGAGACCTCGGCCAGCGGTTGGCCCGAACCGCCGCCGGAGAACGTGATGTCGGCGGCCGCGGTCTTCGGCCGCACCACGCCGTCCTCGGCCACGAGGGTGGTGTCGACCGGCCGCCAGCTGCCGTCGGGCTGCTTGACCCGGATCGGGCCGGTGTACGTCTCGACAGTGGTCGTGCCGTCCGCGTTGGCCCAGGTGGTGGTCGAGTCGGTGCGCTCGGAGACCATCTCGGTCCGGGCGCCGGACGCCTGCTGCGCGGCCGGGGCATCGGCGGCCGGGGTGGCGTCCTCGGCGAACGCGGTCTCGTTGAACAGGGGCAGCGGGGCACATACGAGAGCGGCGAACAGGGCTGCCGCCAGAACTCGTTGGTTCCGACGGGGTCTTCGCCCGCCCGGGGCCGGGGTGACCGGCGCGGAGTGGTGCACAGGGGATCCTTCCAGTCATCTTGGCTGAAGATCGCTGATCCTAAGGCCTGCACATGCCACACCCACAAGGGGAGGAGAGAGTTCCGTTTCTGACGGCCGGACTTGAGCGCGAGAGGCGCACGGCTTGTTCTCAGTGCGTCCAGTAGTCCCGTTCCGGGAGTTCCACCCACATGTCCGGAGGGCCGGTGATCGCGCGTGCGTCGGTGAGGCGCAGGCCCGCGTAGGCGCAGGCGAAAGCGACCGCCTTGTGGCGGAAGAGGTAGGTGGCGAGGACCTCCTCCGGGGTGTCGTCCGGGTTCGGGTGGCCGCCGCCGGGGTGGAGGTCCCAGCCCTTGACGACGCCGTCGCGGGTGATGCTGCCCTGGTTGCCGCTCTTGGGGTTGGCGTACAGGCCGTAGGAGACGGTGCCCTTGGACAGGCGGGTGTGGATGCCGGGCATTGACGGGGCGTATCCCCAGGGTTGGGTCACCACGCAGCCGCCCGGGACCGTCGTCACGCCGATGATGTGGAGGGTCTCGTCGATGTCGTAGTCGTACGGGTCCTCGATGATGTCGGCCGCGTCCTCGCCCTGCGCCGGGGTCGCCCCCAGGCGGCGGATCGCCTCGTCGGCGTCGATGCCGGCCACGCAGGCGAGGCCCAGGCCGTCGTAGTAGAAGTCGCCGAGGGCCGCGAGGAGGCGTCCGGCCTCCTCCACCGCCGCCTGTTCCGGCTCGCTCAGGCCGGGTTGGCCCGCCGGGCGCGGGAACAGGTCCGGGGTCGGGCCGGCCAGGCTGAGGCGGCCCGGGGACCAGCCGCCGAGCAGGGGGGGCCAGGGGCCGGCGCCGGCTTCGGTGAGGGCGCGGGCGTTGTCCGGCTTGTCGGCGAGGACGGCTTCCCACAGGGCTGTCGTGCCGTATTCGAGGGCGTCGACGTCGGTGACGCGGCGGGCCAGTTCGGCCACGACCTCCGGTGAGCCGCACGACGCCGCTTGGTGCAACGGGCGGACTCCTCCGCACGATTCCGGGTCGGCGCCCGCGTCCAGATTCCGCCGGACCGCGTCGTGGTCCGTCCAGGCGCTCCAGCCCATGCGTGGCCAGCCGTCGCTCCGAGCCGTCACCGTGCCCCCTCCAGCGCAGGTCCGGGCGGCAGCTCTCCTCTCACCGCCCCGTACCCACACCATGGCAGACGGCACTGACAACGCCGTTGTCCCGAAGGCGGACTGATGGGCCGAGTGGCCAACCGGCCAACGGGCCAACCGGCCAACGGGCCAACCGGCCAACGGGCCAACGGGCCAACGGGCCAACGGGCCAACGGGCTTACGTTCAGTCCTTCCGGCCCGCCGTCCAGGGATCCGCCCGGCGCGCGAGCGTACGAACCTGCTTGCGTACGTCCTTCGGGAGGCGCCGCACGAGGGTGCGGGCGGCGCGGCGGACGGTCGGGGTCGCCGTGGCGTGCAGGAGGACGCGGTGGGGGACGGAGATGTGGCCCGGTTGGCCCACGGACAGGCGGAGTTGGCCGGAAGGGCCGCCCCAGGTGGGCATGACCAGGCGGGCCGGGCTGCCGGTCGTGTACGCGGCGGGGCAGGAGAGCGCGCCGGTGAGGCGGTCCCGGCGGCCGACGCCGAGGAGTCGGGCGTTCGCCCACACCAGGTGCGTGCCGGGGGGCATCTCGGTGCCGCCGGCCAGGGTCAGGGGATCGATGACGGTCTCGCCGGTGATGATCACGCGGTGGCGGCCGTTGCCCAGCGGCTCGGTACGCGGGGCGAGGTCGGTGTCCGGGAACCACCACAGGTTGCGGGCGGCGTCGTGGACGAGGATCTCGCCGCGGGCGTCGCCGAGGGGGTGCGGGACCTCCCAGTCCTCGGCGCCCTTGATGTCCGCCAGCAGATCGGGGTCCAGGAGGAGACGGCCGTAGCGCTCCACGAGGGTGAGGGGTTCGCCGTCGGAGCGGAGCATGCCGATCGTCGTCCGGATGACGAGTCGGTCCTTGTGCCTGCGGATGGCGTCGACCGTGACCTGGGGCTTGATCTCCTGGGTGCGGCGCGCGAGTTCGACCAGGGACTCCAGGTTGCCCTCCTCCAGGAGGTGGGCTCTGAGTCTGGTGATCGCGGGGAGTCCCTCCCGTACGCCCGGCGGGTAGCAGTCCAGGGCCATGCGGCGTACGACGTCGAAGTACCGTTCGCGGCTGCTGCCCGTGCGCTGGAGGACGCGGGGTTCGCTGACCGGGCGCAGGAGTTCGACGCGGTAGGAGCGGCGCAGCAGGTGGTCCTGGAGGGGGCCCGGTTCGGTGCCCTCCTTGATGGCCTCCACGACCGTACGCAGGTGGCCGTAGTAGGTCTCGGGGGTGCTCGCGCGGCTGCTGGTGTTGCCTCCGTCTTCGCGGCGGTTCCATACGTAGCAGGGGTCGCCGAGGATGGAGACCCTCTTGGCGCGCACGTACGCGCGGGCCATGAAGATCTGGTCCTCGAGGCGTACCGGTCCCTCGGGGAAGGTGATGTCCTCGTCGAGGAGGAATTCCCGGCGGAACATCTTGTGGGGCGTCAGGCTCTCCATGAGGGGGGTGTCCTCGGCCGTGCACTGTTCGACGGTGCGTCTGAAGAGGATGCTGGGGCCCTGCATGGTGCCGACGATCTTGCCCAGGACGATGTCCGAGGCGTTGCGGGCGGCGAGGCGGTAGAGGCGTTCGAGTGCCTCGGGGGTCAGTTCGTCGTCCTGGTCGACGAACTGGACGTACTCGCCGCGGGCCGTCCGGACACCCACGTTGCGGGGTTTCCCCGGCCAGCCGGAGTTCTCCTGGTGGACCACGCGCACGTGCGGATGCTGTTCGGCCAGCCGGTCGATGCGCTGCCCGGAGTCGTCGGTCGAGCCGTCGTCGACGTAGATGATCTCGTACGCGTCCCGGCCGAGGCTCTGGTGGAGGAGCGACGGTGCGCAACGCTCGATGTAGTCACCCGCGTTGTAGACGGGCACCACAATGCTGACCTTGAGCATTTATTCCCCCAGGCAGGGACGGACCGGGTTATTTCGTGACCGACCTCACGGTAGTCGGAGCCCGCGTTCGTGTCCTGCCGGGCGCGCTCTTCGGGGGAACTCTGGCTCGTTGTGTCCGTCCCGCCGTGCTGGGTTTCGGCCATGCCGGCGTCGATGCCCGGAGAGCCGAAACCCAGCAGGGAGGTTGACGACCGTCGGCAGGAGGGGTGGACGACCGTCGGCTCGTTCAGCCTGCCGGTGTCAGTTCCGCTCGGCCGAACAACAGGGCGTAGCCCTGCGGGAGCCGGGCCAGCACGCGGTCCACCAGGTCGTCGCCGACCAGGCTCGGCAGGACGCTCAGGACCGAGCTGACGTCCCAGCGGGCCGTGGCCGGGGTGGCTCCCTGGATGCGGGCGGCCACGGCGTCCACGAACTCCGACGCCGTCAGGGGGCGGGTCACCGGGATCTGGGAGGCGACCACACGGGCCGCCTCCTCGGGGAGGGCGCGGGCCAGGTCGACGCGTTCGTCGCCGGTGACGTGCCCGCCGAGCGCGGAGAGGACGATGCGGGTGACGCGCTCGGCCTCCGCCGTGGTCGCGTACTGGCCGGACTCCCGTACGGCGTCGATCAGTTCGGGCCATCTTGTCGTGCTCAGTGTCGTGCTCAGGGTGGTGCCCGTTGTGGAGCTCGGCGTCGTGCTGGGTGTCGTGCTGGGTGTCGTGCTCAGTACTGTCATAGAGGCTCCCTCCCGGTCAGCCGTTCAGTTGCTTACGGTCGCTGCCGCCGCCCGTGATCTGGATGCGGCGCGGCTTGGCCTGCTCCGCGACCGGGATGCGCAGGGTCAGGACACCGGCGTCGTACGAGGCGTCGATGCGTTCCGTGTCGAGGGTGTCGCCGAGGAAGAGCTGCCGGGTGAAGCTGCCCGTGGGGCGTTCGGCGACGATCAGTTCCGCGTCCTCGGGGGCGGGGGAACGGCGTTCGGCACGGACGTTCAGGACATTGCGTTCGACGTCGATCTCGATCGTCTCGGGGTCGATGCCGGGGAGGTCGAAGTGGACGACGAACTCGTCCCCGGACCGGTAGGCGTCCATCGTCATCGCGGTCGGGCGGGCGGTGGAGCCGAGGACCTGCTGCGCGAGGCGGTCGAACTCGCGGAAGGGGTCGGTACGCATGAGCATCACAGTTCACTCCTTTCCTCAGGTGCTGCCTGTGCGATGCCCTACGGCTTCTTATATAGCTCGGAGGAGAAAACTTGACAAGCCCCGACTCAGGAACGGGCATCGTGGCCGGTGAGCGCTAGCCTCGGGGCACACGGACAGCACAGGAGGCAGGCATGGCGAGGATTCCCAGCGCGGTCGTCGCGGCGAGCGGTCTCGTCGGCGGATACGGCGTGGCCCGCTGGACCAGGAAGCGGCAGCTGGGCGGGGCCGTACTGGCCGTCGCCGGGGCGGCGGCAGCGCAGCAGTGGCGGCAGCAGGCGGGCGGGAAGGCCGCGGGGGCACTGACGGTCGAAGTTGCTGCAAACACTGTGTCCCACGCAGGTCGTGTCGCTTTATACGGAGGCTGAACCTCGGCGTTGTGTCGCGTTACGACGAGCCATCGTGTTCCTTTTCTGGCTTCCCGCTGTGACGGAGATCACGGGGCATGGTCTGCCGGGATCTGACTATACGTGGGGCGCTCTGTCACAAAGGCCGGCTTGACAGTCCCGCTCAGCTGGTTCGGCGCATGGTTGTGGCACTGCCTCCGTCGCCTGTCTGTGCGGCAGTCCTTTTGATGTCGTTGAGTGCCCCCACCCTGCGCACGAGCTCCGTGGTGATACCGCGCAGGTCTGCCGACCAGTCCCGACGGGCACCGCAGACCGCCTAGGACCAGGCTGACAATGCGGCTGGTCGGCGTGTACGTCGCCGTCATACACGATTAGAGCCATCGCGAACGCCATAGCTCGAGCGGCAAGCCATAGCGGACCTGAGAGATCCCAGATCGCTTCGGCACCAGATTCGTTCGCTTGGCACGTGCTTCACGTACGACAGAGGCGGGGCGCCCGTTGCGGGTCATGGAGTTCAGGGTGTCCTGCGATTCGTGGACGAATCTCGCCGTGTGGCCGGCGGGTTCGGCGCCGTGGTTTCCGCGGGCGCGGACGACTTCGGTCCGTGCGGTGATGAGTCCCGCAGACCGCCGAGCGCCAGGACCGTCATCACCACCGCGGCCCCCGCCGCCACACCGAAACCGCCGTGCGCACCGCCCGCGTCCACCACCCGCCCCGCGACCGCCGCGGCGCCTGCTATTCCTGCCGCGCTTGCGGAGTTGCCCCAGGTGAACGCCTGGGTGAGGACGGCGCGCGGGACCGACGACTCTGTGAGGACAGAGGAGAGGATCAGTAGGACCGGCACGGCGAGTCCGGTCAGGGCGAGGGTGGCGCCGACCGCGAGGGGCGCGTCGAGGAAGGTCAGCGGGAGGCTCGCGAGGGTGAGGCAGGCGGCGGCTACGGCCTGGCGGCGACGGGGTGAGCCGCCGTGGCGCCATGCTCCGTAGGCCCAACCACCCACCAGATTGGTGCAGTTGGAGGCGAAATAGAGCAGCGCTGCCGCGTCCGGCGTGCCGCGTCCGACGGCGTACGCGGCGACGGACACCTGCATCGCGCCGAAGAACACCCCGAGCGCGAGGCCGAGCGCGACCTGTCGCAGGAATGCGGAGCGGAGCAGGGCGCGTCCGGCGTGCCGGCGTTCGGCGCGTCCTGTGAGCGGCGGCATGGTCCGGCGCTGGGCGGCGAGAGCGAGCCCGCCGCCGACGACGAGCGCGGCGGCGAGCAGCACCCCGGCGCCCGGGCGGCCCGCCGCACCGAGGACACTCACCAGGGCCGGGCCGGCCAGGTAGGACATGCCGTTGGCGAGGGCCTCCAGGGCGAAGGCGGTGGGCAGCGCGGCAGCCCGATCGCCGGACAGCAGGGCGGACCAGCGAGCGGCGGACAGGGCACCGAGCTGGGGCAGCGTTGCCCCGACGAGCGCTCCGGCGACAAGGTCGGGAACGGTGCCGGCGAGCAGCAGCACCACGGCCCCGGCATGTGCGCCCAGCGCCCAGGGAAGCACCCGCGCCTGCCCGAACCGGTCGACAAGGCGCCCGAGTTGGGGCCCGGCGATGGCGTCCGCGACAGCGAACCCGCCGGTGACGAGACCCGCGGTGGCATACGACCCGGTGCGTGCGTGCACCAGCCAGACGATGCCGATCCCCGTCATGGCGATGCCCAGACGCCCGACAGCGGCAGGAAGGAAGAAGGCCGCAGCACCCGAAGTGCGCAGCAAAGTACGGTAGTTCGCCGAAGCCGAAGGCACGACGCATCCCTTTCGCCGCCCGGCGGGACGCGCCACACGAGGTCGTCGGCGTCCGGATGTGCCGACCCGTGGCTGCGCCTGAAGCCGTCCAGTGGTGGCGTGGAGCGGGGACGCGCACCCCACGCCGACTCCGTCACCGGGCAGATGTCATGCGGTAGTTGATGACTTCCTCGAGGGTAGAGGAACGGCGCGCAGAAACGAACAAGGGAGCAGTTGTTCCCTTCCCACACACATGCAACACCGCTAACCCGGGCCAGGGTCGCCTCAGCTGCACGACCCGTACGGGGCCATGCCGCTGGCGGGGGCGGGGAGGCTGCGGACGTTGCCGTCGGCGGCGAGCTGTTTGCGCAGGCGCTCGATCTCGTCGTGCTGGGCGGCCAGCCGGGAGATCGCCAGGGTCTGGAACTCGGTCAGTTCCTCGATCTTCGCGTCGCGTTTGGTGAGCCGCTCTTTCAGCTCGGCGTTGTGGGTCTTGAGGCGTTCGATCTGCGCGACGCGGGGGTCGTCGATCAGGACCGGCATCTGGTCCCGTATGAGAGGGCGGCGAGTCAAGTCCCAGGACTCCCACCCCGTTGCAGAGAAGCCGATCCACTTCATGTGCCGGAGCCTAGATATCCGACACAACTAACTGCAACACACTTTCAATGCCGCCTGTACTCGACCCTCCAGAAAGAGACACGCTCGTTAAGCAGTGACTTCGGTCGCGTACGTCGCCGCCTTCGCCGGGTCGCACCCCCTGGCCAAGAAGGTGGGCGCCTGGCCGGCCGTGTTCGGGGTGGCCGGAGCGGTGGGCCTGGCCTCGTGGGCGGTAGCGGACCGGAAGGCCTGAACCGACCGACGACCCGGGCGGCGGCGCGGGCGACTACGCCGGGTCCGTCAGGTGCGTCAGGTGCGTCAGCACATTCACCACCCGCCCGTTCGGATCCCGTACGAAGAACCGCCGTACGCCCCATTCCTCGTCCCGCAGCTCCCGTACGACCTCCGCGCCGGACGCCACCACCTGCGCGTACGCCGCGTCGACGTCCTCGACCTCCACGCTCAGGTCGGGGACGACGGGGCCGGTGCGTTCCTCGGTGAAGAAGCTGATCTGGGCGGTCGGGTTGGCCGGGGAGGCCAGGGTCGTCACCCAGCCCATGTTCATGACCTCCTCGAAGCCGAGCAGGCCGTAGAAGTCCCTGCTCGTACGCATCGCCTCCTCGGACTCGACCTGGATGTTGGGGACGATCCTGCGGACTGTCATCCGGCATCTCTCCTCGCCAGTGGCTTGCCAACGGTTTGCCGGCAGCTCACCATCGGCTCGACTTGGGGGCACGAGACTCCAGTTTTCGTTATCCGTCGTCACTTCTCGACGTCTCCTCACCGTCCCCTGCCACAGGGTCACAGGAACGCGACCCACCCCCGAGGACCGAAGAGGAATGCCGCTCGTGACACGAGAGATCAGCCGCCGGAGCATGCTCAAGGCCGCAGGCGTCGCAGCCGGAGCCGTCGGTGTCGGTACCGCCCTTGCCCCGAGTCCCGCCGCCGCGGCCGGCGCCGCCTACGCGCACCCCGGCCTGCTGCACACCCGCGCCGATCTGGCACGTATGGCCGCCAAGGTGAAGGCGGGCGCCGCCCCCTACACCGCCGGTTTCGCCAGGCTGACCGCCAACCGCCACGCGCAGAGCGGCTGGACGGCCAACCCGCAGGCGACCGTGTACCGGGGGGCGGGCTCCCCGCAGAACTACACGCTCCTCTACAACGACATCCACGCCGCCTACCAGAACGGCCTGCGCTACCACGTCAGCGGTGACAGCGCGTACGCCGACACCGCCGTCGCGATCCTCAACGCCTGGTCGGGCAAGCTGACCAGTCTCGAAGGCAGCGCCGACCGGTTCCTCGCCGCCGGGCTCTACGGCTACCAGTTCGCGAACGCCGCCGAACTCGTGCGCGACCACGGTGACTTCGAGCTCGGCCGGTTCCAGGAGATGCTGAGCACCGTCTTCGCACCGCCGAGCGACAGCTTCCTGGTCAGCCACAACAACGCGGTCGTCACCAACTACTGGCCCAACTGGGACCTGGCCGCCATGGCGTGCGTCCTCGCCACCGGCATCTTCTGCGACGACAAGGCGCAAGTCGCCCGCGCCGTCGACTACTTCAAGCACGGCGAGGGCCTGGGCGCGGTCAAGAACGCCATCCCCGTGGTGCGCGACGACGGGCTCGCCGAGTGGCTGGAGGCCGGGCGCGACCAGGGGCACGCGCTGCTCGGCGTCGGCCTCATGGGCACCTTCTGCGAGATGGCCTGGAACCAGGGCGTCGATCTGTACGGCTACGACGACAGCCGCTTCCTCAAGGGCGCCCAGTACGTGGCCAAGTGGAGCATGGGCGGCGAGGTGCCCTACACCGCCAACACCCGTGCGAAGGGCGCCATCAACGGCTGGTCCGGCCAGGAGACCGCCGGCGACGCCGCCACGGTGGACCCGGCCATGCAGCGCCCGATCTGGGCCATGATCGCCAACCACTACACCAAGCGCCGGGGCCTGTCCGCCACGTACCTCACCCGGATCGCCGCCCAGGCCGCGCCCGAGGGGGGTGGCGGGGACTACGGTCCCAACAGCGGTGGGTACGACCAACTCGGCTTCGGCACGCTGGCGTTCACGCGGGACCGGGCGGCGGACACGTCGGCTTCCCCGAGCCCGGTTGCCAGTGCGGCTGCCTCCGGCGGTGCGGGGGGCGGTTCGGACGCCCGGCCGCAGACCGGGGCGTCGGCTTCGGCGACGCCCTCCGCTTCCGCGTCCGCGTCGCCCAGCGCCGAAGGGGACCTCGCCGCCACCGGTTCCGACGACATCGTCGGCTGGACCGCCGCGGCGGGTATCACCGCGGTTGCCGGCGGGCTGCTCTTCCTGCGGCGGCGTGACCGGGTGCGGCGGGACGGCGCTCAGTAGGAACGGCGAACTGCGGTGAGCGGGGTGGGTGCGACGCGACGGCGCCGAGCAGGACCCGCAAGCTGCCGTGGGCGAGGTGGGTCGCGCAGCCCGGCGCTGGCGGGGTGCCGCGCCTCTTTGGGTCGGGAGCCGCCCCAGCGGCACGACTGCCCGCAGCTGGGCGGGCCCCGGGCACCAGCAGCCGGACGACGTCAGCTGCCCACAGCCGGTAGGCGCGGGCAGCCACCGTTCGACAGGCTCACCACCCCACAGCTGGGCAGACCCAGACGCCCACAGCCCGACGACGTCGGCTGCCCACAGCCGGCAGATGCGGCTGCCGCCGTTCGACAGCCTCACCAACCCACAGCTGGACAGGCCCAAGCACCCGCAGCCGGACGGCATCAGCTGCCCGCGACCGGTAGGTGGGGCCGCGGCGGGCGGCCTGACGGGCGGCTGCCCGTCGGCCGTGCCGTGGCCTCCCCCCTACGCCGTCGCCGCCCGCGACCCCGTCCCCGTCCCCGTCCCCGTCCCAGAAGACCCGGACCCCGGTCCCTTCCGTCCTCCCTTTCCCCTCACCGCCGAAGTCGCCACCGCCGTCAGAGGCGTGGCGATGTCCTCCAGGGAGCGGCGTTCCGCTCGTACCGCGAGGAGCGCCGCGACCAGGCCGGCCGCGCACATCAGTGCCGCGCCGATCTGGAAGGCGAGGACCGTGTCGCCGACCTTGCCGGTGCCGGTGAGGTCGGCGAAGAGGATGGGGCCGCTGATGCCGCCGGCGGCGGTGCCGATGGCGTAGAAGAAGGCGATGGACATGGCCCGGGTCTCCATCGGGAAGACCTCGGAGACCGTCAGGTAGGCGCTGGACGCGCCCGCGGAGGCGAAGAACAGCACCGCGCACCAGCAGGCGGTCAGCGTGCTCGCGCTCAGGGAGCCGCGGTCGAAGAGCCAGGCCGTGCCGAAGAGCAACAGGCCCGAGAACAGGTACGTCGACGAGATCATCACCTTGCGGCCGACCGTGTCGAACAGCTTGCCCAGCAGCAGGGGGCCGCAGAAGTTTCCGACGGCGATGACGGCGAAGTAGTAGCCGGTGTCGCCGGTCGGGACGTCGTAGAAGGTGGTCAGGATCGCGCCGAAGCCGAAGGTGATCGCGTTGTAGAGGAAGGCCTGGCCGATGAAAAGGGAGAAGCCGAGGATCGCCCGCCTGCGGTAGTCGGAGAAGACGGTGCGGCCGATCTCCAGGAAGGTGACGCTGCGGCGCTGGTGGATGGTGATCTCGCCCTCGGGCCGCGGCAGTGGTTCGTTCCTCTCCGTCTCGACGCGCTGCTCGATGGAGGAGACGATCCGTTCCGCCTCCTCGTCCCTGCCGTGGATCAGCAGCCACCGTGGGCTCTCCGGGACGTGGCGTCGTACGAGGAGAATCACCAGGGCGAGGACGGCGCCCAGGGCGAAGGTCAGCCGCCAGCCGACGTTCGCCGGGAAGATGGCGGTGTTCAGCGCGACGATCGACAGCAGCGAGCCGCCGACCGCGCCCAGCCAGAAGCTGCCGTTGATCATGAGGTCGACGCGGCCCCGGTACTCCTTGGGGATCAGCTCGTCGATCGCGGAGTTGATGGCCGCGTACTCGCCGCCGATGCCGAAGCCGGTCAGGAAGCGGAAGGCGAAGAACCACCAGGTGTCGAAGGCGATCGAGGTGAGCGCGGTCGCCGCGAGATACACCGCCAGGGTGATCATGAAGAGTTTTTTACGGCCCCAGATGTCCGTTAGGCGGCCCCAGAAGAGGGCGCCTAAGCAGGCGCCCGCCACGTAGAGCGCGGCGGCGATGCCGGTGACCTGGCCGGAGGTGATGGGCAGTCCGCTGCCGGGCTCGGACAGCCGCCCGGCGATGTTGCCGACGACGGTGACTTCGAGGCCGTCGAGGATCCACACGGTGCCGAGACCGATCACGATCGTCCAGTGCCAGCGCGACCATGGGAGACGGTCGAGTCGGGCGGGGATGTCGGTCGTCACAGTTCGGCCGGTCTCGGCCTGCGCGGTGGTCATGGGCTCCCTCCTCATCGAGCGAGAACCCGGATCGAGTGCCCTCGACCGACGCGGCTACGCCCCCAGCGCCCGCGACACCGTGTAGATCAACAACCCGACCAGCGAACCGACCACCGTGCCGTTGATGCGGATGAACTGCAGGTCACGGCCGATGTTCGCCTCGATCTTCTTCGTCGTGTGCTCGGCGTCCCAGCCCGCCACGGTGTCGGTGATCAGGGAGGTGATCTCCCTGCGGTAGGTGGTGACGACGTACACCGCCGCGCCCTCCACCCAGCCGTCGACCTTGCCCTGGATCTTCGGTTCGGCGGCCATCCGGGCGCCCAGGGACAGCAAGGAGGCGCGGACGCGCAGGCGCAGCTCGCTGCGCTCGTCCTCGGCGGCCGAGACGATCATGGATCGTACGGCGGTCCAGGCCGAGGCGATCAGGTCCTGGACCTCGCCGCGGCCCAGCACCTCGCCCTTGAGACGCTCGACCCGCGCGCGCGTGTCGGTGTCGGACTGGAGGTCGGAGGCGAAGTCGGTGAGGAAGCGGTCAAGGGCGCCGCGGGCGGGGTGGGAGGGCATGTCCCGCATCTCGGCGCAGAAGCGCAGCAGCTCCTTGTAGACGCGTTCGCCGACCCTCTTGTCGACGAACTTCGGGGTCCAGCCAGGAGCCCCGCCCTGTACGGCGTCCATGACGGAGTCGCTGTGCAGGATCAGCCAGTCGTGCGCGCGGGAGACGATCAGGTCGACGGCACGACGGTGGCCGCCGTCCGCGACGACCTTCTCCAGCATCTTGCCTATGCCGGGCGCGATCTCCTGCGCGTCGGCCCTTCTCGTGATCGCCTCGCCGACCACGGCCTGGACGTCCGAGTCACGCAGGACGGTCAGCGCGCCCCTGAGCGCGGCCGACAGTTCCGCCGTCACCCGGTCCGCGTGCTCGGGGTCCGCCAGCCACACGCCGAGCCGACTGCCGATGCCGACGGCGCGCAGCCGCTGTCGTACGACGTCCTCGGAGAGGAAGTTCTCCCCGACGAACTCGCCCAACGACACCCCCAACTGGTCCTTCTTGGTGGGGATGATCGCGGTGTGCGGGATGGGCAGGCCCAGCGGGTGCCGGAAGAGGGCGGTGACCGCGAACCAGTCGGCCATCGCGCCGACCATGCCGGCCTCGGCGGCCGCGGCGACATAGCCCGCCCAGGTGCCGGCGCCCTGGTGGGAGGCCCACTTGGCGAGGACGTACACCAGCGCCACGAACAGCAGCATCCCGGTCGCGGTGAGCTTCATCCGGCGTACGCCGCGCTGTTTCTCCTGGTCGGCCTCGCTGAACGTGTTCATGGCGCGGTTCGTGAAGGCGCCCGGGCGGGCATGCTGCCCTTCGGCACCGATTGATCCCGTTTCCGTACGTTCCATCCGCTCCACCCGTTCGGTGATCCCTCACACATTGTCCCTTCCTGACCGACTCCTGGAACGGAACAAGAGTTCCCGGCGTCTGTCCGGTCGGGGGAACGCGGTGAGATCTGCCGGTTTTCCCCGGCCCATGGCTCATCATGGGCTCATCAGATCGGAGCCTCGGGCTCCCATCGCCCGAGGAGAACAACACCGCATGACCCGGCGTCATGGATACGCCCTGCTCGCCGCGATCCTCTCCATGATCGTGGCCCTGTCCGCCGCCATCTACGTCGGAGTGGCAACCGACGACGGTACGCATCAGCGCACCACGCTGGCCGGCGGACGCGCAGCCCCCCACAACTCCGCCGCCCCCGCCTCCACCGGCGTCTGGGTCGGCACCTGGTCCGCCTCCCCGGTCGGCGGCGAGCCCGGCACCGAGACCGACGGCATGGCGGGCCGCTCGGTGCGCAACGTCGTCCACGCGAGCATCGGCGGTACGAGTGCCCGCGTCACGCTGTCCAATCTCTACGGCCAGTCGCCGCTGACCATCACCCACGCGTCGATCGCCCTCGCGGCCGGTGCCGGAACCGCTGAGGCGGCCGCGCAGACCATGCGGCGCCTGACCTTCGGCGGCAACACCCTCGTCGTCGTCCCCGCCGGGCAGCAGGTGCTCAGCGACGCCGTCGTCCTCCGCATCCCGGCGGGCAGCGACGTCCTGGTCACCACCTACTCCCCCGTTCAGTCCGGCCCGGTCACCTACCACCCGCGCGCCCGCCAGATCTCGTACGCCGCCGAGGGCGACCGCACCGAGGACCCGACCGGGACCGCGTACACCGAGCAGACCGAGTACTGGCGTTACCTGACCGCGCTGGACGTACTCAGCGACGAGGCCGAGGGCACCGTCGTCGCCTTCGGCGACTCGCTCACCGACGGCGTCGGCTCCACCAAGAACGCCAACCACCGCTGGACCGACCTCCTGTCCCGGCGGCTGCGCGCGGCGATCGAGGCGGGCCGGGACGTGCCCCGCTACAGCGTCGTCAACCAGGGAATCGGCGGAAACCAGGTCCTCGTCGACGGCCTCGGCCTCCCCCACTCTCGGCTTCGCTCGAGCGGGGGGACCCCCATCGCCGAGAACCAGGCCGGAGTCGCCCGCTTCGCCCGGGACGTCCTCGGCCGCACGAACGTCAAGGTCGTGATCATCGACCTCGGCATCAACGACATCCTCCGCAACCCCCAACTGGCCGACCCCGACGCCATCCTCGACGGCCTGCGCACCCTGGTCCACCAGGCCCACGCCCGCGGCATCAAGGTCATCGGCGCGACCCTCATGCCCTTCGGCGGCCACCGCGGCTACACCGACGCCCGCGAGTCCGTACGCCGGCAGATCAACGCGGAGATCCGCGCGGGCAAGGTCTACGACGCGGTGGCCGACTTCGACAAGGCAGTCCGCGACCCCTACAACCCACGCAAGTTCCACCCCGACTACGACTCCGGCGACCACCTCCACCCCAGCGACAAGGGCTACGAACGCATGGCCGCGGCCATCGACCTGGACGACCTGAGGGGCGCGGCACCGGCGGAGCTGTGATCTTTCCGGGAGGGGCAGGGATCAGTACTCCCGGCGCCGCCGCCGGTCCCGCTCCTCCCGGCGCTCCTCGCGGCGCTCCTCCCGGCGCTCACGACTTCGGTCCCGCATCAGGTCGTGGTGGCCTTCGAGCATCCCGCGGTGGGAGTCGTGGAGGTCGTCCCGGGAGGACTCCCCCAGCTCACGCAGCGACGCCTTGCGGTCCAGTTTCTCCTGGCGGCGCTCCTCCTTCAGGCGTTGCCGCTCGGCGCGGGTGAGCTTGCGTTCCACGCCGACGCCGCCCCAGAAGGCGAAGCCCGTCACGATCACGCGCGGGGCGCCCGGGTCGCCCGGCACGCCCTCCTCGCGCTGGTCGAAGCCGCCCATGATGCCGAGGCCGCGCACGAGGACCTCGACGCCGGGCGGCACGACCACCTGCATGCCGCCCATGATGGCGATGCAGTTGATCACGACCTCGCCGTCCGCGAAGTTCGCCTCGCGCAGATCGATCTCGCCGCCGCCCCAGAAGGCGAAGCAGTTGAACCGCCTCGGCACCGTCCAGCGCCCCTTGCGCTGGAAGCCCGACATGATCGCCACGGCCCACGTCGACGACCCCTCGCCGCCGACGATCCGCCCCGCCCAACTCCCGCTCTGCGCGGGCTCCTTGGTCATCGAGATCCGAGGAGCGGGGGCGCCTCCCGGGCCGGACGGCAGGTCACGGGTGATCGGTGCGAGCTCGCCGTACGTGCGTGCCTTGTACGTCGCGTCCAGCCGTTCCCCGAACTCCTCCATGTCGAGGCGCCCCTCCGCGAGGGCGTCCCGCAGGACCTCGGCGACTCGTTCACGGTCGGCGTCGGAGGCGCGCAGCTCCGGGGCATCCTCGGTCATACCCGCCAGCCTACGAGTTCCGGGCGACGGGCACTACGGCAGCCGCGCCCGCAGCCACAGCCACAGCCACAGCCAGCCACTATGCGGTCGCCGCCCGCTCCACATACATCTTGGCGATCACGGCCTCGATGTCCGGCTCCCGCACGGACAGGTCCACCAGCGGATACTCCGCCGCGATCCGCGCCACCAGCGGCGCCGCCGACGCCGACGCCGGGAACGCCAGCCACTGCCGCGGCCCGTCCACCTTCACCACCCGCGCGGGCGGCGGCGCCTCGATCGGCGGCAGTTCGCGCTCCAGGTCGACCACCAGGATCCGCTCGCTCTCCCCCGCCTCGTGCAGACCGGTGAGCGGACCGTCGTACATCATCCGCCCGTGGTCGATGACCATCACCCGCGAGCACAACTGCTCGATGTCCTGGAGGTCGTGCGTGGTCAGCAGCACCGTCGTGCCGTTCTCGGTGTTCAACTCCCGCAGGAACTCCCGCACCTTGGCCTTCGACACGACGTCCAGCCCGATCGTCGGCTCGTCGAGGTACAGCACCTCCGGGTCGTGCAGCAGCGCCGCCGCGATGTCGCCGCGCATCCGCTGGCCGAGCGAGAGCTGACGCACCGGCACGTCCAACAACTCCCCGAGTTCGAGGAGTTCGACGAGCCGGTCGAGGTTCGCGCGGTAACGGCCGTCCGGGATACGGTACATGCGGTGCATCAGCCGGTAGGAGTCGATCAGCGGAAGGTCCCACCACAGCGTCGTACGCTGCCCGAACACCACCCCGATCCGGTGCGCCAGCCGCGACCGCTCCCGCGACGGGTCGATACCCGCGACCCGCAGCCGGCCGCCGCTCGGCGTCAGGATGCCGGTGAGCATCTTGATCGTCGTCGACTTCCCGGCACCGTTCGGTCCGATGTAACCGACCATCTCGCCGCGCGGCACGGTGAAGGAGATCGAGTCGACCGCCCGCACCTGCCGCCGCTCCCGCTTCAGGAAGCCGGTCTTCTTGCGCACGTCGAATACCTTCTCGACGCGGTCCAGTTCGATGAACGCCGTATCCATCAGTCCTCAGCTTCCCGTACTCCGATACGACCGCAGCCCTGTCCGCCACGCCAGTCCCGCCAGCGCACAGCACACGGCCGCCACCAGCGGCGACGCGAACGCCGTCCACCCCGGCAGCCCGAGCGGCAACGGCCGCCCCAACACATAGGCGGCGGGCACCCAGTTGACGAAGGCGAGCGGCAGCACGAACGTCACCCCCCGCACCAGATCCTTCGCGAAGATGGTGGGCGGATACTGCAACAACGTCGTACCGCCGTACGTGAACGCGTTCTGCACCTCGGAGGCGTCCTGCGCCACGAACTGGAACGCCGCCCCCGCCACGAACACCGCGCAGAAGATCCCGGCACCGCCCAGCACCATCACCGGCATCAGCACCAGCTTGAGCGGCGTCCACTGCAGGTCGAGCTCGACCAGCGCATAGCCCAGCACCAGCGCCCCCTGGGTCACCCGGCCGAGCCGCCGCAGCCCGAACCGGTCGGCCGCCACCTGCGCCAGCACCGGCGCCGGCCGCACGAGCAGGGTGTCGAGCGTGCCGTCGCGCACCCGGCGGCCCAGCCGGTCCATCGAACCGATCGCCAGGTCCGCGAGCCCGAAGGACACCGAGGACAGGCCGTACAGGAAGGCCACCTCGGGCAGCGGATAACCGCCGAGGGCGTCCACCTGCGAGAACATCAGCAGGATCGCGACGAAATCGAGCGCGGTCGCCGCGAAGTTGCCGACCGTGGTCATGACGAAGGAGGCCCGGTAGGCCATCGTGGAGCGGATCCACATCGCAGCGATCAGCCGGTACGTCCGCACGCCCTCCGCGAGCCGGCCGGTCGGGGCCGCCTCGGCCCGCCATCCGCCCTCAGCCACCCTGAACCACCACCCGCCGCGTCGCCATGGCCTGCACCAGCCGCCCCAGCACCAGCAGCACCACCGCCCAGCCGGCCTGGAAGACGTACGTCCGCCACGGATCCGCCTCCCCCAGCAGCACATCCGCGGGCGCCTGCAGCAGCGACGACCAGGGCAGCGCCCGTACGACCTCGCCGAGCGCCCCCGGGAAGACGTTCAGCGGGAAGATCATCCCCGAACAGAAGAACCCGACGAGCCACGCCATCTGCACCACACCCGTCCCGTCCAGCAGCCAGAACGCACTCAGCGCCACCAGAAAACGGATGCCGTAACCCACCACCATCGCGAGCACCACCGCGAACAAGAAAGCACACCAGGTCCCCACGTCACTGGGCACCGCGGCCGGAAAGACCAGCACCCCGAACGCGAACGGCACCACCCCCCGGCCCAGCAGCTGGAACACCGCCCGCCCCAAGTCGGCGGCCAGCCACCACAGTTGCAGATCCGCCGGCCGGTACAGGTCGATCGCGATGTCCCCCGTACGGATGCGCTCCATCAGCTCGTCCTCGACGCCGCCGCCCCCGATCGCCAGCGTCGACAACAGCGCCTGCCCCACCCACACGTACGTCACGGCCTGCGCCTGGTCGTACCCCCCGAGATGCGGCCGCTCCTCCCACAGCGCCAGATACGTGTAGACGAGGATCAACCCGAAGACGGTGTTCGTGAACACCCCCGCGGCCGTGGCCACCCGATACGTCGCGTACCGTCGGAAACCCCCCGCCGCGACCGCCGCGTACAACCGCGCCGTATCCACGGCACACCGCCCTCCTCGCCCGCCCGGCCCTGTTCCGACACCGAAGCGCAGGAGCCTAGTCCGCAGGCTGTGGGCCACGCCACGCATTTTCCGGGCAAGCGCGTGCCGATTGTCGGGAACGGAACGCGTGGTGCGAGAGTCTTCAACTGGGGGCGCACAAGGCGTACGAGACGTACGGGAACGTAAGACGCGAAACAGGAGTCCGTGCACGACATGAGCGACGAGCCGCAGCCGCAGCAGCCGACCCAGGGCTGGGCACCGAGAGAGCCGGAAGCGGCCGCCGAACCCGAGGGCAAGCCCAAGCGGCCCAAGCGCACCGGCTGGCGGCGGATCATCCCCACCTGGCGCATGGTGCTCGGCACCTTCGTCATCGGCGTGCTGGTCCTGGCCGGCCTGTTCTTCCTCGGCTACTCCCTGGTCAAGATCCCGGCGGCCAACGCGTTCGCCACCAAGCAGAGCAACGTCTACCTCTACGCCGACGGCAGCCAGCTCGCCCGGGACGGCGAGGTCAACCGGGAGAACGTCAGCCTCGCGCAGGTCTCCAAGGACGCCCAGCACGCCGTACTGGCCGCCGAGGACCGCGACTTCTACACCGAGTCCGCCATCGACCCCAAGGCGATGCTCCGCGCCGGGTGGAACACCGCGACCGGCAAGGGCAAGCAGTCCGGCTCCACGATCACCCAGCAGTACGTCAAGAACTACTACCTCGCGCAGGAACAGACCGTCACGCGCAAGGTGAAGGAGTTCTTCATCTCGATCAAGCTGGACCGCACCGAGACCAAGGACCAGATCCTCGAGGGCTACCTCAACACCAGCTACTTCGGCCGCAACGCCTACGGCATCCAGGCCGCCGCCCAGGCCTACTACGGCATCGACGCCACCGACCTGGACCCGGCCAAGGGCGCCTACCTCGCCGCACTGCTCAACGCGCCCAGCGAGTACGACGTCGTCGCCCACCCCGAGAACAAGGCCGCCGCCCAGGGCCGCTGGAACTACGTCCTCGACGGCATGGTCACCAAGGGCTGGATCAGCGCCTCCGAGCGGGCCGGCATGAAGTTCCCGATGCCGAAGGAAGCCACCGTCTCCACCGGCATGTCCGGACAGCGCGGCTACATCGTCGACGCGATCAAGGACTACCTCACCGAGAACAAGATCCTCGACAAGGACCAGCTCGCCGTCGGCGGCTACCGCATCACCACCACCCTGCAGAAGAGCAAGCAGGACGCCTTCGTCGACGCCGTCAACGACCAGCTGATGGACAAGCTCGACAAGAAGAACCGCAAGGTCGACACCTACGTCCGCGCCGGCGGCGCCGCCGTCGACCCGAAGACCGGCAAGGTCGTCGCCATGTACGGCGGCATCGACTACGTGAAGCAGTACACGAACAACGCCACCCGCGGCGACTTCCAGGTCGGCTCCACCTTCAAGCCGTTCGTGTTCACCTCCGCCGTCCAGAACGACTCCCAGACGCAGGACGGCCGCACGATCACCCCGAACACCATCTACGACGGCACCAACAAGCGGCCCATCGTCGGCTGGGACGGCGGCACCTACGCCCCCGAGAACGAGGACCAGGTCTCGTACGGCAACATCACCGTCCGCGAGGCCACCGACAAGTCCGTCAACTCGGTGTACGCGCAGATGGCCGTCGACGTCGGCTCCGACAAGGTCAAGGAGACCGCCATCGACCTCGGCATCCCCGCGAGCACCCCCGACCTGACCGCCTCCCCGTCCATCGCACTCGGCCCGTCCACCGCCAGCGTCCTCGACATGGCCGAGGCCTACGCCACCCTCGCCAACCACGGCAAGCACGGCACGTACACGATGATCGACAAGATCACCAAGGACGGCACGAACGCCATCGAGCTGCCGGCGAAGAAGACCAGGCAGGCCGTCAGCCGCGAAGCCGCCGACACCACCACCTCCGTCCTGCAGAGCGTCGTCGAGGGCGGCACCGCCACCGCCGCCCAGGCCGCCGGCCGCCCCGCCGCGGGCAAGACCGGCACCGCCGAGGAGGACACCGCAGCCTGGTTCGCCGGCTACACCCCCGACCTCGCCACCGTCGTCTCCGTCATGGGCCAGGACCCGGTGACGGCCGCGCACAAGTCGCTGTACGGCGCGATGGGCCTGGAGCGGATCAACGGCGGCGGGGCGCCCACCGAGATCTGGGCACAGTTCTCCAAGGCCGCCCTCAAGGGCGAGCCGGTCACCGACTTCGACCTCGAACTCCAGCCGGGCGCCGACGTGGTCCAGCCCCCCGTCACCGACGTCCCGTCCGACCCCGCCACGGGCGACGAGAACACCGGCGGCACGACGGGAGACACCACCGGCGGCCAGGACACCCAGGGCCAGACCGAGGGCCAGACCGGCGACCCCAGCACCGGCACCACCGACGGCACCACGGGAGACACGACGACCGGCGGCACGACCGGGGACACGACCACCGGCGGCACCCCGACCACGGACGGCGGCACGACCGACGGAACGACCGGAGACACCACCGGCGGCGACACGGCCACCGGCGGCACCACGGGAGACACGACCGGCGGCGACACCGGCGGCACGACGACCGGGGTAGGCCCGCAGCTCACCACAAGGAGACAGTGACCGCGCACGAAAAAGGGCTGGTGACCACGGTCACCAGCCCCTCTCCTTCGCTGCCGTTCTACAGATACAGGCCGGTCGAGTCCTCGGACCCCTCGAACCGGTCCGCGGCCACCGCGTGCAGATCACGCTCACGCATGAGCACGTAGGCGATACCCCGCACCTCCACCTCGGCCCGGTCCTCCGGATCGAACAGCACCCGGTCACCCGGCTCCACGGTCCGCACGTTCTGCCCCACCGCGACGACCTCCGCCCAGGCCAGCCGACGGCCGACGGCCGCGGTGGCCGGAATCAGAATCCCGCCACCCGAACGCCGCTCGCCCTCGCTGGCGTCCTGCCGCACGAGTACACGGTCGTGCAGCATCCGGATGGGCAGCTTGTCGTGCTGGGTACTGTGCTCGTTTCTCTTGGCGCTCACGCCACGAACCTACCTGCCTTTGCCGGCCTCGGAGGCCGGAGGGTCAGCCCTTGCGCCGCCTGGTGCTCAGGGCGAGCAGCCCCACCACCCCGACCACGACGAGCGCGACCGGCACGACCCGCTCCAGCCGGGGCGCGCCCTCCTCGTCGACGAACTGCGCCTTCACATCACTCACGGCCCGGTTGACCCCGACATAGGCCCGCCCGAGCGTGTGATCGATATTGGAGACGACCTTGGCCTTGGCATCGCCCACGATCGTCTTCGGATGCACCCGCACCCCGATCTCGTCGAGCGTGTCAGCCAGCAATTCGCGGCGGCGCTTGATGTCCGCCTCGATCTGCGCCGGGGTTCTCGTGTCCGACGTGTCCGCCACCGTACGGCCTCCGAAGTCAGCTGATGCCTGTTGCTGATGCTGTTCCGGACAGTCTGTCAGCTCAGGGCCGGAACGCACTGTCAGGACCCCCCGTTACGCTAGACCGATGAGCGAGCGACTCCAGCCCGGGGACGTGGCCCCCGCCTTCACCCTCCCCGACGCCGACGGCACCGAGGTGTCCCTGTCCGACCACAAGGGACGCAAGGTCATCGTCTACTTCTACCCGGCGGCCCTGACGCCCGGCTGCACCAAGCAGGCCTGCGACTTCACGGACAACCTCGAGCTGCTGGCCGGCGCGGGCTACGACGTCATCGGCATCTCCCCCGACAAGCCGGAGAAGCTGGCCAAGTTCCGCGAGAAGGAATCCCTGAAGATCACCCTCCTCGCCGACCCCGACAAGACCGTCACCGAGGCCTACGCCGCCTACGGCGAGAAGAAGAACTACGGCAAGGCCTACATGGGCGTCATCCGCTCCACGATCATCGTGGACGAGGAGGGCAAGGTCGAACGGGCCCTGTACAACGTCCGCGCCACCGGCCACGTGGCAAAGATCATCAAGGACTTGGGTATCTGAACGAGACCCACACATCAGGAGCCAGGTCGGGCCGCTCAGGCACCGGCCTGCGCTCCTCGCTCCACCCGTCCCCGGCAAGCTCGCCGGCCACCCGCCGCCAGAACCGAACGGCACCAGGGTTGGCGTCCTGAAAGGCGACCTCCCACTCCCCGGGATGCCGGCCGACGACCTCCCGTACGGCCCGGAGCCCCACCCCGCTCCTGCGCACTCCCCGCACGACGAAGAAGCTGTTGAGTACGCGGGTCGGCCCACTGAGCCCCCGCACGAAGGCAAACCCGACGGGATGCCCACCGAGGCTGAAGAGATACGGCGCCCAGTCGACGTCCCCTGAAAAGGCAGCCTCCAGCCGCTCACTACGGAACGTCCCGTCCGGGTTGGGCAGTTGTCCCCCGAACTCGGACAGGTCATGCCGGAAGAGCAGCCAGAGGCGTTCGACGGTGGGGCGATCGGCGGGGGTTGCTGGTCGGACGTTCAATTCTGCTGAGGTCATGAAAAAAGCCTCCCGAGCGGACAAGGGTCCGCACCTGGAAGGCCTCATCGGTGAGCATATCAACCGCCCTTACGTTCCGAGCGTGACTGTCCGATATCCGGTTCGTTACTCCGTGCGGGCCACGAACGCGTGGCCGGGATCGGAGGGGAACGATGGGGACCAGTGCGTATCCGAAGGCGCGGCTGGAGGAGGCGGCTCGGGGGGCGCGGACGTTGTCGGAGGCGTTGGGGGAGCTGGGGGTTGATCCGAATAGCTCAACGCGGAACTACATCCGTGAGCGGATGAAGAAGCTGGGGGTGGACACCTCGCACTTCGAACGCGAGGGGGGTCGGTGGACGAGAGAGGTCCTAGAAGCCGCGGTTTCGGCATCGACGAACATGTGCGAAGTACTGCGCCGTCTCGGGGTTGAGGTCGTCGGCGGGCAGCACACGCACATCAGCCGCCGGATCAAGGCGTACGGCATCGGCACCTCGCACTTCCAGGTGCCAGCCCAACGGGGCGAGGCGCTGCGTCGCCGAACGCCGGGCGAACTGCTCATCGAGCAGCCCGCAGACAACGCCCGGCGCGTCCAGAGCGATCGCCTCAGGCGGGCGATGACGAGCGTGGGCGTACCCGAGCGGTGCGCCCTGTGCCGTATCGAAGCTGTCTGGCGGGGGCACCCACTGCCCCTCGAGGTCGACCACATCGACGGCAACTGGCGGGACAACCGCGTCGAGAACCTGCGGTTCCTGTGCCCCAACTGCCACTCGACAACGGATAATTACCGCGGGCGCGGCAAGGGGCGCGCTTCATGAGCAGCGGTGTGCAGTACACCCGGGAGCGGCTGGCCGAAGCCGCAGCACGATGCTCCGACATCGAAGAGGTCATCGCCTTCTTCGGCACCCAGCCGTACGCCACACTCCGCCGCTACCTCATCCGGCGGTTCGCTCACTTCGGCATCGACATCTCGCACTTCAGCCCCTACGGCAGGCAGCGCCGCCCCACCCCCGACGACTTGCGAGCCGCAATCGCCGGATCCGACTCCATCGCGGAGGCGTTGCGCCGCCTGGAACGCCCGGACAACGGCAGGCAGCGCGCGCTGTTACGTCAGTGGGTCGCCGAAGAGGGCCTCACAACTGCGCACTTCTTGGGGCAGGCGCATCAACGAGGGAAGACTCGCCCGGACATCCTCAAGCGCCCTGAGGAGGTCCTGGTACAACACGACGGCAAGCGGCGAACCAGGACATACCTGCTACGCCGTGCTCTGTGCGAAGTCGGCGTCCCCGAAGAGTGCGCGGACTGCGGCGTCGACCCCGAGTGGCTCGGCAAGCCCATGACCCTGGAGGTCGACCACATCAACGGGGACTGGAGCGACGACCGGCGCGAGAATCTGCGGTTGCTCTGCCCCAACTGTCATGCGATCACCAGCACCTGGTGCAGGGGAGGCAACAAGCCCCGAGCGGCTCCCGGTACGATGGCAGACGGCTAGCGGCGGTGGTGCAATGGTGACACAGCAGACTTAGGATCTGTGGCCCTTGATCGGGCTTGAGGGTTCGAATCCCTTCCGCCGCACACGAACGGCCTGCGAATCGAAGGATCGATGCGCAGGCCGTTTCCGTGCGCACGTCAGCCCAACAGCTCCCGCACCACCGGCACCAACCCCCTGAACGCCTTCCCCCGATGACTGATCGCGTTCTTCTCCTCCGCGCTCATCTCGGCGCACGTCCGCGTCTCCCCCTCCGGCTGGAGGATCGGGTCGTAGCCGAAGCCGTTCGTGCCCACCGGCGAATGACGCAGCACCCCCCGCAGCTGCCCCTCAACCACCCGCTCCGTGCCGTCCGGCAGTGCGAGCGCCGCCGCACACGCGAAATGCGCGCCCCGATGCTCGTCGGCGATGTCGGAGAGCTGGGCCAGCAACAGCTCCAGGTTGGCCTTGTCGTCGCCGTGCCGGCCCGCCCAGCGGGCGGAGAAGATGCCGGGAGCGCCGTTCAGGACGTCTACGCAGAGCCCCGAGTCGTCGGCCACTGCGGGCAGGCCCGTTGCCTGGGCGAGGGCGTGGGCTTTCAGCAGGGCGTTCTCGGCGAAGGTGACGCCTGTTTCCTTGACGTCGGGGACGTCTGGGTAGGCGTCGGCGCCGACGAGGTCGTGAGGGAGGCCGGCGTCGGCGAGGATCGCGCGGAGTTCGGTGATTTTTCCGGCGTTGCGGGTGGCGAGGATCAGGCGGGTCATGGGGTCCAGTATTCCGGCCCCATGACCCTCGCCTCTCCCGGGTTTTCCGGGTGCCCTACGGCGTGCAGACCTTGGTCAGTTCGCCCGCCGCGTCCGTGACCCCGCTGAGGTCGGGGGTCGCGTCGCCGTTCTCGACCGACGTACGGACGTTGGTGACGGCCTCGCCGAGGTCGTCGACGGCCTTGTTGACGTCGGCGTTGTCGGTCTTGTCGCCTATTTCGTCGAGGTTCTTGTCGATGGCGTCGAGGGATTCCTCGAGCTGCGTCGGGTCGTTGGACGCGCTCTCCACCGCCTGCTGGAGGTCGGTGACGCTGTCGGCGATGGCGTCGGCGGTCTGGACGCAGTCCAGCGCCTTGTTCACGGCGTCGCAACCGGTGGTGAGGCCGGTCGTCAGTCCGACGGCGGCCACCGCTGCGACGATGGCGATTCGGCGACTGCGGCGGCGTCGGCTCGCGGCCATGGATCTGTTCCCTCCCGTTGGCAGGGCCCTGGGACAGTCCCCGGTCGGCCCTCATGCTGGCCGGGCGTACAGCGGTGAGCCGTACGCCCGTATCCGTAGTGACGCGAGGACGGTCGGCGGGGTTGCGCCCGGCGGCCGTCCTTCTTGGTGCGTCCTTTACTTTTCGAGGACCGTATCAAGTGCCTTGCGCTGCAGGGCGGCCAGGTCGGTGCAGCCGGTGACGGCGAGGTCGAGGAGGGCGTTGAGTTCGTCGCGTGCGAAGGGTTCGGCTTCGGCGGTGCCCTGGACCTCGACGAAGCGTCCGTCGCCGGTGCAGACGACGTTCATGTCGGTCTCGGCGCGGACGTCCTCCTCGTAGCAGAGGTCCAGGAGCGGGACTCCGCCCACGATGCCGACCGAGACCGCGCTGACCGTTCCGGTCAGGGGCTGGCGGCCGGCCTTGATCAGCTTCTTGCCCTGGGCCCAGGAGATGGCGTCGGCGAGTGCCACGTAGGCGCCGGTGATCGCTGCGGTGCGGGTGCCGCCGTCGGCCTGGAGTACGTCGCAGTCGAGGACGATGGTGTTCTCGCCGAGGGCCTTGTAGTCGATGACCGCGCGCAGGGAGCGGCCGATGAGGCGGCTGATCTCGTGGGTGCGGCCGCCGATCTTGCCGCGGACGGATTCGCGGTCGCCGCGGGTGTTGGTGGCGCGGGGGAGCATGGAGTACTCGGCGGTGACCCAGCCTTCGCCGCTGCCCTTGCGCCAGCGCGGGACGCCTTCGGTGACGGAGGCGGTGCAGAAGACCTTGGTGTCGCCGAAAGAGACGAGGACGGAGCCCTCGGCGTGCTTGCTCCAGCCGCGTTCGATGGTGACCGGGCGGAGTTGTTCGGGGGTGCGGCCGTCGATTCGAGACATGGCGTTGAGCCTAGCCGTACATGCGGAGGGGGCCCCTCCCGCGGTGGGAAGGACCCCTGAAGCGGTGAACCGGTGAACCGGTGAGCTCGTGGGCTCACATCATGTCTTCGATCTCCGTGGCGATGGGGTCGGCGTCGGTGCCGATGACGACCTGGATGGCGGTGCCCATCTTGACGACGCCGTGGGCGCCGGCGGCCTTCAGGGCGGCCTCGTCGACCTTGCCGGCGTCGATGACTTCGGTGCGCAGGCGGGTGATGCAGCCTTCGACCTCTTCGATGTTGTCGATGCCGCCGAGCCCGGCAACGATCTTCTCAGCCTTGCTGGCCATGTTGTTTCTCCCTGATCCGAACCGCTTTGTCGCAGTAACCCACAGTTGGCCCATCTTCGCCAGCGATCGTGCCGCGCGTACCGAAGGATGACGTCACAGCACCGAAATCGTCCGTAGCTGGTCTACACCACCTGACAGGCGGTCGCCAAACCATGAGTGCCGAGAACGCCGGGAGCGCCGGGGGTGCCGGGGGTGCCGGGGGTGCCGATACGGCGGTGAGTCCCGCGCGCGCTCGCTGGAACAGCGTGTTCCAGGGGTTGCAGAAGATGGGGCGCAGTCTTCAGCTCCCGATCGCGGTGCTGCCGGCCGCGGGCATCCTCAATCGTCTTGGTCAGCCTGATGTGTTCGGGGACGACGGGCTCGGCTGGACGAACGTGTCGAAGGTGATGGCGGGCGCGGGTGGTGCGCTGCTCAACGGTCAGCTTGGGCTGCCGCTGCTCTTCTGTGTCGGTGTGGCGATCGGCATGGCGAAGAAGTCGGACGGTTCGACGGCGCTCGCGGCGGTGACGGGGTTCCTCGTCTACTACACGGTGTTGCTGGAGTTCCCGGAGGACTGTCCCGAAGGGGCGAGGGCCATTCCCGACATCGGTTGTCAGGCGACGGTCGGGGGCACGGTGACGGCGTTCACCTTCCAGAATCCGGGGGTGTTCGGCGGGATCATCATGGGTCTGATGACCGCCTACTTCTGGCAGCGGTATCACCGTACGAGGCTGGTGGACTGGCTCGGTTTCTTCAATGGCCGTCGGCTGGTGCCGATCATCATGGCGTTCGTGGCGATCGCGTTCGCGGCGCTGTGTCTGTGGGTGTGGCCGCCGATCGGTGACGGCCTGGAGAACTTCAGCGACTGGCTGGACGGTCTGGAGGCGTGGGGTGCGGGCATCTTCGGTGTGGCGAACCGCGCCCTGCTGGTGATCGGGCTGCACCAGTTCCTGAACGTGCCCATCTGGTTCCAGTTCGGCACGTACACCAAGCCGGACGGCTCGGTGGTGCACGGCGACATCAACATGTTCCTGGCGGGCGACCCGGACGCGGGTCAGTTCACCTCGGGCTTCTTCCCGATCATGATGTTCGCGCTGCCTGCGGCGGCGCTGGCGATCACGCACTGTGCGAGGCCGAGCCGGCGCAAGGAGGTCGGCGGTCTGATGCTGTCGGTGGCGCTGACGTCGTTCGTCACGGGGATCACCGAGCCGATCGAGTACTCGTTCCTGTTCGTCGCGCCGTTGTTGTACGTGGTGCACGCACTGCTGACGGGTGTGTCGATGGCGGTGACGTGGGCGCTGGGGGTGCACGACGGGTTCAGTTTCTCGGCCGGGTTGATCGACTACGTCATCAACTGGAATCTGGCGACGAGACCGTGGGCGATCATTCCGATCGGACTGTGCTTCGCGGTCGTGTACTACGTGATCTTCCGGTTGGCGATCACGAGGTTCGATCTGAAGACTCCGGGCAGGGAGCCGGAGGAGGAGGTCGAGGACACGACGAAGGCGTAGCCGGTTCGTCACAGAGAATCGCGGGTTCCTTATCCGCCCTTCACCGTGCTACAACAGGTCTACACCACTGAGTGGTGTAGACCATGCGGTGTTTCCGCGTGGCAAAGAGACGCCGCCGTCCCCCTTCACGTGTCCCCGGGCGGCGCCATGCCCTCTGGAGGAAGTTGTGACCACGGCCAGCGCCGCTCCCGCGGCCGACAAGAAGAAGGGCGCGGGCGTGATGGCTGTCATGCAGCGTATCGGCCGCAGCCTGATGCTGCCGGTGGCCGTCCTGCCCGCCGCCGCTCTCCTGGTCCGCCTCGGCAACACCGACATGCTGGGACGCCCGGAGTTCCCCGCGTTCATCACGAAGATCGCCGGTTTCATGGCGGCCGGCGGCAACGCGATCCTCGACAACATGGCGCTGCTGTTCGCCGTGGGTATCGCGATCGGCTTCGCCAAGAAGTCGGACGGCTCGACGGCCCTCGCGGCCGTCGTCGGCTACCTGGTCTTCAAGAACGTACTCGCCACGTTCACCGACAAGAACCTTCCGCAGGTGGCGACGGCCGTCGACGGCAAGGTCGTCATGGTGGACGCCCCGGTGGACGCCAAGGTCCTCGGCGGTGTGGTGATGGGCATCGTGGTGGCCCTGCTGTACCAGAAGCTGTACCGGACCAAGCTGCCGGACTGGGCGGGCTTCTTCGGCGGCCGTCGTCTGGTCCCGATCGTGTCGGCCTTCGCGGGTCTGGTCATCGGCATCGTCTTCGGTTACATCTGGCCGGTCCTCGGCACGGGTCTGCACAACTTCGGCGAGTGGCTGGTCGGTTCGGGCGCGGTGGGCGCCGGCATCTTCGGTGTCGCCAACCGTGCGCTGATCCCGATCGGCATGCACCACCTGCTGAACTCGTTCCCGTGGTTCCAGGCGGGCGAGTACGAGGGCAAGAGCGGCGACATCGGCCGCTTCCTGGCCGGTGACCCGACGGCGGGCCAGTTCATGACCGGCTTCTTCCCGATCATGATGTTCGCGCTGCCGGCTGCCTGTCTGGCGATCGTGCACTGTGCCCGTCCGGAGCGTCGCAAGGTCGTCGGCGGCATGATGTTCTCCCTCGCGCTGACGTCGTTCGTCACCGGTGTGACCGAGCCGATCGAGTTCACGTTCATGTTCATCGCGCCGGTCCTGTACGGGATCCACGCGGTCCTCACCGGTGTCTCGATGGCCCTGACCTGGGCGCTCGGTATGAAGGACGGCTTCGGCTTCTCGGCCGGCGCGGTGGACTACTTCCTGAACCTGGGCATCGCGACCAACCCGCTCGGCCTGGCCGTGGTGGGCTTGTGCTTCGCGGTGGTCTACTACGTCGTCTTCCGCTTCGCGATCATCAAGTTCAATCTGCCGACACCGGGCCGCGAGTCCGACGAGGAACTGGCGGAACTGCAGAAGGCGGAGGCCAAGTAGGCCGTAAGCCCCTCTCGCACACAGGACGGCCCCCGGAGCGCCAGGCTCCGGGGGCCGTCCGCCGTACAGGGCACTCTGACCTCGTACGACCGAGGACTCAGATCTCGTACGACCGGGGACTCAGATCTCGTACGTCACCCTCGGCGCCGCCAGTTCCACCGGACCGTCGTACACCGCGCGCGCGTCGGCCAGGTTGGTCTGGGGGTCGGTCCACGGGGGGATGTGGGTGAGGACCAGGCGGCGGGCTCCTGCCCTGCTCGCCGTCTCGCCCGCCTCGCGGCCGTTGAGGTGCAGGTCGGGGATGTTCTCCTTGCCGTGCGTGAAGGCGGCCTCGCACAGGAACAGGTCGGTGTCGCGCGCGAGTTCGTCCAGGGCCGGGCTGATGCCGGTGTCGCCGGAGTACGTCAGGGACTTCCCGGCGTGCTCGACGCGGATGCCGTACGCCTCCACGGGGTGGGCCACGCGTTCGGTGTGGACCGTGAACGGGCCGATCTCGAAGGTGGACGGCTTGACCGTGTGGAAGTCGAAGACCTCGCTCATGGAGGAGGCGGTGGGAGTGTCCGCGTAGGCCGTGGTGAGGCGGTGCTCGGTGCCCTCGGGGCCGTAGACCGGGATCGGGTCGCAGCGGCCGCCGTCGTGGCGGTAGTAGCGCGCGACGAAGTACGCGCACATGTCGATGCAGTGGTCGGCGTGCAGATGGCTGAGGAAGATCGCGTCGAGGTCGTAGAGACCGCAGTGGCGCTGCAGCTCGCCCAGGGCACCGTTGCCCATGTCGAGAAGCAGCCGGAAGCCGTCGGCCTCGACGAGGTAGCTCGAGCAGGCCGATTCCGCGGACGGGAACGACCCCGAGCAGCCGACGACGGTGAGCTTCATAAAGCAGAAACCTCCGCTGGCGGGAAACTTTTCTGGGAAGGAGACGGGGGTCGTGCGGTTCGTCGAGCGTAAGGCGCAAAACTCATGGTCGCTCCTCCACCAGGGGCTGTTGTGGGCGAACTCACCTGTGGTGTCACCGGTTCGGCTGGCCCCGGGGCGTGCGCGGCGTGAGGAAGGGCGCGCGGGCGTTATGGGGCGCCGGTAACGTCATGCCCATGGATACGTCCTGGTGGCTGGCGCTCGCGGCGGTGGTACTGCTCGCGATGGTCGCGACGCTCGTCGACGGCTGGGGGCGCGGCCGGCGTCCCGCGGGGCGGCGGACCCGGCCGCCGGGGCGTCCGACGGGGCCCCGCGGGCGGCCGAGGACGCGTCCGCGGCCTGCGGAGATCTGGTGGGCGACCGTGCCGTACGAGGACGGGCCCGGGGGCAAGGACCGGCCCTGTCTGGTGCTGGTGGTGCACGGGGAGCGGGCGACCGTCGCGAAGATCACCAGCAAGTACCACGACGAGCGGGCCGGGGTGATCCCGTTGCCGCCGGGCGCGGTGGGCGATGCGCACGGGCGCGCGAGCTTCCTGGAGACGGACGAGCTGCGCGAGGTGCCGGTGTGGGAGTTCCGGCGCAGGGCGGGGGTGGTGGACCCGGTCCTGTGGGACCAGGTCCGTCACCTCGCCACGTAACGGGGCTGACGGCGGCCGACGAGGGCTTACGCCCAGAGCTGGCCCTGGAGGGCCTCGATGGCCTCCTCCGTGGTGGCTGCCGTGTAGACACCCGTGGACAGGTACTTCCAGCCGCCGTCGGCGACGACGAACACGATGTCCGCGCTCTCGCCCGCCTTGACGGCCTTGTTGCCGACGCCGATCGCCGCGTGCAGCGCGGCGCCGGTGGAGACACCCGCGAAGATGCCCTCCTGCTGGAGGAGCTCGCGGGTGCGGGTGACCGCGTCCGCCGAGCCGACGGAGAAGCGGGTGGTGAGGACGGAGGCGTCGTACAGCTCCGGTACGAAGCCCTCGTCGAGGTTCCTGAGGCCGTAGACCAGGTCGTCGTAGCGCGGCTCGGCGGCGACGATCTTGACGTCCGGCTTGTTCTCGCGGAGGTAGCGGCCTACGCCCATCAGGGTGCCGGTGGTGCCGAGGCCGGCGACGAAGTGGGTGACCGAGGGGAGGTCCGTCAGGATCTCCGGGCCGGTCGTCGCGTAGTGGGCGCCCGCGTTGTCCGGGTTGCCGTACTGGTAGAGCATCACCCAGTCGGGGTGCTCGGCGGAGAGCTCCTTGGCGACCCGTACGGCGGTGTTGGAGCCGCCCGCGGCGGGCGACGGGATGATCTCGGCGCCCCACATGCCGAGCAGGTCACGGCGTTCCTGCGAGGTGTTCTCGGGCATCACGCAGACCATGCGGTAGCCCTTGAGCTTGGCGGCCATGGCGAGGGAGATGCCCGTGTTGCCGCTCGTCGGTTCCAGGATCGTGCAGCCGGGGGTCAGGCGGCCGTCCTTCTCCGCCTGCTCGATCATGTGCAGGGCGGGGCGGTCCTTGACCGAGCCGGTCGGGTTGCGGTCCTCCAGCTTCGCCCAGATACGGACGTCGGCGGACGGCGAGAGCCGCGGCAGGCGCACCAGAGGGGTGTTGCCCACCGCGGCCAGCGGGGAGTCGTAACGCATCGGTGGTCAGCGGGCCTTAGACCATGCCGCCGGCCACGGCCGGCAGGATCGTGATGCTGTCGCCGTCGGCGAGTTTGGTGCTGATGCCGTCGAGGAAGCGGACGTCCTCGTCGTTCAGGTAGACGTTGACGAAGCGGCGCAGTTCGCCGCCGTCCACGATGCGGGCCTGGATGCCCGCATGCCGGGTCTCGAGGTCGGTGAAGAGCTCGGCGAGGGTGTCCCCGGTGCCCTCCACGGCCTTCTGGCCGTCGGTGTACTGGCGGAGGATGGTCGGGATGCGGACCTCGATGGCCATGGCTGAGGGCTCCTGTCGGAAGGTGTCTGGTCGGTGGCGCGCGGCAGCGCTGTACAGCGGGGTGGTGCTTGATCAGGCGCCGCGGCTCACGGCCGTACGGCGGCAGGGCAGCGTCAACAGATGGCGCTGGCGAGCCTGCACAAGTCGACGTGCAGCCGCGCCACGAGCAGCATGCCCGGCGTCTTTTCGCTCACGTCGTGGGAAACCATGGGCTCATCGTATCGATTCCCGGTCGGGGTCCCGGAATGTGATCCCACATGCCGGACGGATTCCGGCCGGGGAGTGAGACCGCGCTGCTGAGGCGGGCCCGCGGGCCCGCGCGGGGCCACTCATGCGGACCCGCGCAGAACCAGCCGGGTCGGTACCACGACGGAGGACGGCGCCTCGGCCCGCTCGGTGCGGTCGGTGCGGTCGGTGCGCTCTGTGCGGTCGAACAGCAGCCCGGCCATCAGGCGTCCCATGCCCTCGACGTCCTGGTGGACCGTGGTCAGGGGCGGGTCGGTCGACTCCGCGATGTCGGTCAGGTCGTCGAAGCCGACGACGGCCACGTCCTCGGGCACCCGGCGTCCGCGTGCCCGCAGGGTCTGCAGGGCGCCGGAGGCCATGAGGTCCGAGGCGACGAACACGGCGTCCAGGTCGGGGCACCGGTCGAGGAGGGCGGCCATGGCGTCGGCGCCGCCCTGCCGGGTGTAGTCGGCGCGCTCGGTCAGCTCGGGCGGGGCGTCGAGGAGGACGTCCCGGTAGCCGGCGAGGCGGTCGGCGGCGGAGGTCTCCTGGTCGTGGGGGCCGGTGACGGTCGCGACGCGTTTCCTGCCGAGCGAGACCAGGTGCTGGACGGCCTGCCGGGCTCCCCCGCGGTTGTCGCCGTCGACGTAGGCGTGGCGGTGCACGGTGTCGCCGGCGCGCAGCAGCGGCCGGCCGCCGAAGACGGCGGGCAGGCCGATCCGCTCGATCATCTCGTGCAGCCGGTCGCCGGGGCGCAGGGAGAAGAGGACGGCTCCGTCGACGTGGCCGCCGCCGAGGTAGTCGGCCACGCGCGCGTAGTCGTCCGGTTCGTCCAGGAAGAGCAGGACCGCCTGGGCGCCGTGCTGGGCGAGTTCCCGGCGGATGCCGCGCAGGAGGCAGTCGAAGAACGGGTCGAGGAAGAGCCGGTTGTCGGGCTCGGTGGCCACGACCGCGATGGCGTTGGTGCGGTGGGTGACCAGCTGGCGGGCGGCCTGGTTCGGTACGTAGCCGAGTTCGGTGATCACTTCCCGGACGCGGTCGACGACCTCGGCGCGCACCTTGGGCTCGTCGTTGATCACCCGGGACACCGTGGACTTCGAGACGCCGGACCGGCGGGCGACGTCCTCCAGGGTGGGGCGCCGTGGGGTCGGCCGCTGCGTCAACACCATCTCCGATACGGCGAGTTGCTCGGGCGGGTACGACGGTCAGTATGCCTCGACGACCTTGATCTCCTCCTCGGTGACCTCGCCCTCGACGATCCGGAAGGAGCGGAACTGGAACGGGCCCGCCGCGTCGGTGTCCGCGGTCGAGACGAGGACGTAGTGCGCGCCGGGCTCGTTGGCGTAGGAGATGTCGGTGCGGGACGGGTAGGCCTCGGTCGCGGTGTGGGAGTGGTAGATGATCACCGGCTCCTCGTCGCGGTCGTCCATCTCGCGGTAGAGCTTGAGCAGGTCCTGCGAGTCGAACTCGTAGAAGGTGGGCGAGCGGGCGGCGTTCAGCATCGGGATGAAGCGCTCGGGGCGGCCGGTGCCCGCCGGGCCCGCGACCACGCCGCATGCCTCGTCGGGGTGGTCCTCGCGCGCGTGGACGACGATCTGGTCGAACAGGGCCTGGGTGATGGTCAGCATGCTGGCCAGGATAAGCAGCAGGGCCGCCCCGTATCGAAGGGTGGTACGGGGCGGCCCACATGGTGAGCGGAGGGGTCAGCCGATCTTCTCGAACTCCGGCTCGCCGCCGCGGTCCGCGATCCGCGGGTTGCGGCTCTTCAGGATCGCCCAGCCGATGCCCAGGGCGGCGGCCCAGACCGCCATCACGTAGAGGCAGACGCGGGAGTCGGCGTCGTACGCGATCAGGCCGGTGACGAAGAGCAGGAAGGCGATCGCGACGTACGAGCACTTCGAGCCGCCCGGCGCCGGGAAGGGCGAGGCGGGCAGGCGGCCGGCCTCGACCGCGCGGCGGTACAGGACGTGGCTGATGAGGATCATCAGCCACGTCCAGATGCCGGCCGCGGTGGCGACGGAGACGACGTAGCCGAAGGCCTTCTCCGGGACGACGTAGTTGAGGACCACGCCGATGCCCATGAAGAGCACGGAGACGAAGATGCCGAAGGCGGGCGTCTTGGTCGACGACAGCTTGCTGAACGCCCTCGGGGCCTCTCCGCTCTCGGCCAGGTTCCGCAGCATGCGGCCGGTGGAGTACATGCCCGAGTTGCAGGAGGACAGGGCGGCGGTCAGCACCACGAAGTTGACGATGGCCGCGCCCGCCGGGATGCCGATCTTCGCGAAGGCCTCGACGAAGGGGCTCACCCCCGGTGCGAACTCGGTCCACTTGACCACGCACAGGATGACGGTGAGGGCACCGACGTAGAAGAGCGCGATGCGCCAGGGCAGGGTGTTGATCGCCTTGGGGAGGGTCTTCTCCGGGTCCTCGGACTCGCCGGCCGTGACGCCGACCAGTTCGACGGCGAGGTAGGCGAACATGACGCCCTGCAGGGTCATCAGGGACGAGCCGATGCCCTTGGGGAAGAAGCCGTCGAAGGCCCAGAGGTTGGAGACGGCCGCGGTGTCACCGGCGCTGCTGAAGCCGAAGGTGAGGACGCCCAAGCCGATCACGATCATGCCGATGAGGGCGGTGACCTTGACCATCGAGAACCAGAATTCCAGCTCGCCGAAGACCTTCACGGAGATCAGGTTGACCCCGAAGAGGATCACCAGGAAGACCAGGGCCGTCACCCATTGCGGAATGGCCGGGAACCAGTAGTTGACGTAGATCGCGGCGGCCGTCAGCTCGGCCATGCCGGTGACCACCCACATCAGCCAGTACGTCCAGCCGGTGAAGTAGCCGAAGAACGGGCCGAGGAACTCGCGGGAGTACTCCGCGAACGAACCCGAGACCGGGCGGTAGAGCAGGAGCTCGCCGAGTGCCCGCATGATGAAGAAGATGATCACGCCCGCGAGGGCGTACATGAAGATGAGGCTGGGTCCGGCCTTGGCGATGTTCGCCCCGGCGCCCAGGAAGAGTCCGACGCCGATGGCGCCGCCGATCGCGATCATCTGGACCTGGCGGCTGCCGAGCCCTCGTTCGTACCCCTCTCCCTCGGGGGTCTTCTCCGTGTCGACCTGCGCTGAGGTCATGTGTGGTGCGCCTTCCTCCATGCCGACCCGGGCCTCTCGTCGGCCTCGGATCGGGTTCCGATCCCCCCGGATTGATGGAGCTGAGCGGGCCTTGCGGGCCCGCTCGTGCCTGGCCGGCGGTCCGCCGGCTCGGTGGCGCACCCGGCCGAACATTCGGGTGGTGTTCGCCGGGCGGTCGTGAAGATTTATCACGGCCGCAATGATGATCGCCTGAGCGACGTGTGGCGCAGCACACAGGGAGAGTTGGACAAAAGCCACCCTGGAGGGGCATAGGTGTCCGTCACGGTGACGCGATCGTTATCCGGATTTGAGCGTCCGCTGAGCGAACACACAACCGTCACAAGTCAGGGCATGAGTGTCGAAACGAGGGTCTCCTGGAGCCCGCCCAGCCACAGATACGCCATGACCATCGGCTTGCGGGGGTCCTCGTCCGGCAGGCGGTAGAGGAGGTCCGTGTCCTCTTCGTCCGTGATGTCCAGCCGGGAGCCGATCGCCAGGCGCAGGTCGTTGAGGGCGCCGAGCCACTGCTGGGACTGCTCCGGGGACAGCTTGAGGACCGCCCCGCCCTCACCCGCGGCGCTGAGCTCGCCCAGGGCGCGAATCACCGCGAGGGCGTTCTCGCGCTTGCCGGCCCGCAGGTCGTTCTCGGTGTAGCGGCGGAACTCGGAGGAGTACGCCCGCTGCTCCTCGGCCTCCTTGGGACCCGGGGTGCCCTCGGGGTCGCTGTAGGCGTCCGGGAACAGACGCATCAGGACGGGATCGGAGGGCGGCTCGCTGGGGCCGTCGGCGAAGAGCTCGGCGAGCGGGTCCTCGGGGGCGTCCTCGCCGGGGCCGGGGCCGATGAGCTCCAGGAGCTGGACGGCCAGCGACCGGATGATGGAGATCTCGACGTCGTCGAGGGCGACGGCCGCGCCGCCGCCGGGGAGCGGTTCGAATTGTCCTGGCATCAGGGGTTATCGCTACTTCCGGTCCTGCGGGCGGCTGGGGCGGGTCACTTCCGGTCCTGCTGGAGGGTGGCCCACAGGCCGTAGCCGTGCATCGCCTGCACGTCGCGTTCCATCTCCTCGCGACTGCCGCTGGACACGACCGCCCGGCCCTTGTGGTGGACGTCGAGCATGAGCTTGGTGGCCTTGTCCTTGGAGTAGCCGAAGTACGACTGGAAGACGTACGTCACATAGCTCATGAGGTTGACGGGGTCGTTGTGGACGATGGTGACCCAGGGGACGTCCGGCTCGGGGACGGCGAAGACCTCTTCCGCCGACTCGGTGCGTTCGATCTCTACGGGAGCGGGTGACGTCACATCGCCCATGCTGCCACGCTCCCTACAAATCGTCACACTGACACAAATAGAGGTAGCATCTGCTGCCATGAACACAGCGGACCTTGGGCTGCCGGTGGACGTTCCCTCGACAGCGCTCTTCACGGACCAGTACGAGCTCACGATGCTGCAGGCCGCCCTGAAGGCGGGTACCGCCGAACGGCGCAGCGTGTTCGAGGTCTTCACCCGGCGGCTGCCGGAGGGGCGGCGCTACGGCGTCGTCGCGGGCACCGGCCGGGTGCTGGACGCGGTCGAGAACTACCGTTTCGACGCGGACGTCCTCGGCTTCCTGCGCGAGGGCGGCATCGTCGACGACGAGACCCTGGACTGGCTCGCCTCGTACCGCTTCTCGGGTGACATATGGGGCTATCCGGAGGGGGAGGTGTACTTCCCGGGCTCGCCGATCATGCGGGTCGAGGGCTCCTTCGCCGAGTGCGTGCTCCTGGAGACCGTGGTCCTGTCGATCCTCAACCACGACTCGGCGATCGCCGCGGCCGCCTCCCGGATGTCCTCCGCCGCCGGGGAGCGCCCCCTGATCGAGATGGGTGCCCGCCGCACCCACGAGCTGGCCGCGGTCGCCGCCGCACGCGCCGCGTACGTCGGCGGCTTCACCACCACCTCCGACCTGGCGGCGGGCTTCCGCTACGGCATCCCCACGGTCGGCACGAGCGCGCACGCCTTCACCCTGCTCCACGACCACGAACGGGACGCCTTCCAGGCCCAGGTGAACTCGCTGGGCCGGGGCACCACGCTGCTGGTGGACACGTACGACGTCACCGAGGCCGTCCGCATGGCCGTCGAGGTCGCCGGGCCCGAGCTGGGCGCGGTGCGCATCGACTCCGGTGACCTGCTGCTGGTCGCGTACCGGGTGCGGCAGCAGCTGGACGAGCTGGGCGCGACGGACACCCGGATCATCGTGACCTCCGACCTGGACGAGTACGCCATCGCCTCGCTCGCGGCGGCGCCCGTGGACGCGTACGGCGTCGGCACCCAGCTGGTGACCGGTTCCGGGCACCCGACCTGCTCGATGGTCTACAAGCTGGTCGCCCGCGCCGAGTCCGCCGACCTCAAGGCCCCGCTGGTGCCGGTGGCGAAGAAGTCGTCCGGCGGCAAGACGTCCATCGGCGGCCGCAAGTGGGCGGCGCGGCGCCTGGACGAGTACGGGATCGCGGAGGCGGAGGTCGTCGGCACCGGGCCGGTGCCGGGCGAACTCGTCGACCGGCAGCTGCTCGTCGAGCTGGTCAAGGCCGGCGGGGTCGTCGCGCGGGAGCCGCTGGACGTCGTACGCGACCGGCACGCGGCCGCCCGGGGCAACCTGCCGCTGTCGGCGACGCAGTTGTCGCGCGGAGAACCGGTCATCCCGACGGAGTACGTGCATGGGCGCTCGGGTAGCTAAAGCTGGTGCCGTGCTTCACGCCCTGCCGTGCCCCCTCCCGTCCCGCCCCACAAGTCCGTAGGCTCGGAGGTTCACCGGCCGGGCCCGCACCCCTTCTCCGCCCCGACCCCATAGTCGAAGGACACCGACCATGCGCCGCGCCTTGATCGTCGTTGACGTGCAGAACGACTTCTGCGAAGGGGGCAGTCTCGCGGTGGCCGGGGGTGCCGATGTGGCCGCCGCCGTCACCGAGCTGATCGGGCAGGCGGCCGGCTCCGGCTACCAGCACGTGGTGGCCACCCGCGACCACCACATCGCCCCCGGCGGCCACTTCGCCGACAACCCCGACTACGCCCACTCCTGGCCCGCGCACTGCGTCGCCGGCACCGAGGGCGTCGGCTTCCACCCGAACTTCGCCCCGGCCGTCGCCTCCGGCGCGGTCGACGCCGTCTTCGACAAGGGCGCGTACGCGGCGGCCTACAGCGGCTTCGAGGGCGCCGACGAGAACGGCGTGACGCTCGCCGACTGGCTGCGCGCCCGGCAGGTCGAGGAGGTCGACGTCGTCGGCATCGCCACCGACCACTGCGTGCGCGCCACCGCCCTGGACGCGGCCCGCGAGGGCTTCCGTACGCAGGTGCTGCTGGACCTCACGGCCGGGGTGGCCGAGGAGACCACCGAGCGGGCCGTCGAGGAGCTGCGCGCGGCGGGCGTGGAGCTGACCGGGAAGCCGGTCGTCTAGAGAGCCCGCGCAGCCCCGCGGAGCCCGGCGGTGTCACGCCGGGGCCGGGGGGCGTCTGAGCAACGCCCTGATCGGGTGCCAGAGCTCCTGGACGAGCTCCGGTCCGCCGACAGCGTTGTCAGGCGCCGTACGCCATATCAGGCCGTCCGGATGGTGCAGGACCGCGGTGATCTCGTCGGGGGTCGGCGGGGCGGCGTTGCCGCGCAGGTAGACCGCCCGCATGCCGAGGTTGCGGAGCCTGGTCAGGGCGCGCGCACGGTTCTGGGCGTGGACGAGGAAGCGGACACTGCCCGTGCCGTCGGCGGTGGGGCTGGGCAGGTTCAATGCCACCACCACGCTGCCGGTCGGCAGCTTGCAGAAACCTCCTGCGGCCATGCGGTCACACCCCCGTGCGAGTCGGCGTCAACATCGGTGTCAATAAGAGAACCACAGGACGCACCTAAACACGATCGGCGGCAACCCGCCAGGGGGTCACCGCCGATACGCTTCTGACCTGCGAAAATGCTGTCTACTTCGCGGACGGTCCGACCTGGAGCGTGATCGTCGAGCCGCTCAGCGGCTCCTTTACGATCTTGATCCGGGTGTCGGTGTCAGTGACCCTGACGCCCGCGAGCGGGGTCGACTCGTCGTAGTACGTCGACTTGCCGTCGTCGAAGACCGGGACTCCGGGACGCGACTTGATCTTCGTGGCGACGCCCGCGTTGTGGAGCGTGAGCGCGTCCGTCGGGTACCAGCTGAAGGTCGAGTCGAAGGACTGGACGCGGTTGCGCATCAGCGTGCCGTCCGACCACTTCAGCGGCGTCGGGTGGGCGTCGACCGGCAGGATCAGACCCTCACCGGGGTGCTGGCTGGTGTTGTCGTCGGCCTGGGAGGTGTCCCACTTCCAGATCAACAGGCCGTTCTGGTACGCGTAGTGCTCCACCCAGTCCGGACGCGTCGTCGAGAAGCCGAAGTTGTACGGGCCGACCTTGAGGGTCTTGTCGTACGACACGTACTGGCGGTTCTCGGCGATGTAGTACTGCGCGTAGTCGTCGGTGATGGCCGCGCCGATGCGGGAGAAGCCGTTCACCGTCCAGGCCGCGTCCGCGGACTCGGCGGTGTCGGAGAACAGGGCGGCGCCGTCGGCGGTCACCGTGATCCGGTCGGCCGCGAAGCCCTTCTGTGCCACGCCGCCGTCGGTGGCGTAGCGGAAGCGCAGGTCGACCTTCTGACCCGCGTAGGCGTCCAGCGGGTAGGTCAGCTTCTGGTAGGCGTCCACCGTGCCGGTGAGAGCGGGCTTGCCGCTGCCGTCGCGCGGGACGGCGGTGCCGTCGGCCAGGGTGCCGTCGATCGGCGTCCAGTTGGTGCCGCCGTCGGTGGAGACCTCGGTGTAGAGGTAGTCGTAGTCGGCCTCGATGTCCCACCAGCCGTCGAGGGTCAGCGCCGCCGACGCCTTGCCGGTCAGGTCGACCGTACGGGCCAGGGTGTTGCGGAGGTTGTCGCCGCTGCCGCTCCACCACTGGGTGACGCCCTGGGCCGGGGTGACCACCTCGGTGGTGACCTTCTTGTCGGGCAGCTGGACGATGAGGGCCTGCGGGTTCTTGGTGTTGTACTCCGCGACGCCCAGCGTGTGGGTGGACTTGGTGCCGGCCTTGGCCACGTCGTAGTCCAGCCAGCCCAGTTGCAGCTTGTCCCAGGCGTTCATGTCGCCGGGCAGGTCGCCGATGGAGTCCTTGCCGGTGCCGAGCCAGGAGCCGGACGACATCAGGGTCCAGAAGCCGGTGGAGTTCTCGCCGCCGCCGGAGGTGTCGTACTCGTCGGGCAGGCCGAGGTCGTGGCCGTACTCGTGGGCGAAGACGCCCAGGCCGCCGTTCTCCGGCTGGATGGTGTAGTCGCCGACCCATATGCCGGTGTCGCCGACCTGGGTGCCACTCCCACGTACACCAGTGGTGCGCCCACAACGCGTGTTCGTCAGGGCGCCGCCAACCGGGACCACCCGCCTGCTCGTTGAAGCAATCTGGAAGTGGTCGATTTGGCGCCCTCGCCTGCCCGAGGGCCGACGATTCCGGTCCGTGCCATGTGGCACCACCACGGGTTCCTGCTTCACAGGCTCCAGCCGCTCCCCGAGAGGAATCGGTCTTACGTGAGCCTCCACAGGCGTCACTTCCCGCCCGCCCGGCGGTAGATCCGCAACAAGGTTGTCAGATAAGGGGACTCTAGCGCGGGTGCCGCACCCCTCTGGATCGCAGCGCCCAAGGCACCCCGATCGAGGCACCTACTGAACGTCTGAACGAACGCGCCCAGGTGTCTTCTCGTGGTACTTCTTCAGCGACTCGGCGTCCCTTCCGTCGCCGAAGTACAGGTCCTGGAAGTGCGCCTGGTTGTAGTCCGCCTGCCAGGCCGTGCTGTTGTCCACCGCGCGGTCGGGCTCGGCTATCTCGTTGTGCAGCGGGCCGACCGTGCCGCCGTAGCGGCTGTCGATCTGGTCGCCGAACTCGACGAGGATCGTGAAGATCTTGTCGGTCTTCTCGCGGCCGAGCTCGACGTACTTGTCCTTGCCCTTGGAGCCGTCGAGCTTGACGACCTTCGAGCCGTCCCGGTCCTTGACCGTGGCGGCGCCGGATATGACCTGGTCGAGTGCTTCCTTGCGCTGCGCCTCCTGGGTCTTGGACAGGGGGCCGTCGAGGTCGTGTTCCCTGCTCTTCGCCGGCTGCGGGTCGTGCCCGTCTGCGGAAGCGGGTGCGGCGGCCGGATCGGCCTGCGCCACGGCGAAGGTGGAGATGGTGGCGGTGGCGGCGGCGAGCGCCACGACAGTCGCGGCGGCTCTGAGCTGCCAGGGTCTACTGGTCACTTGAGTCTCTCCCCATTGGTCAAGTGCCGGTATTCGACTAAAGGTTGGGGAGAAGAGACAGACCTTGACTTGAGCACGCCAATTGCACTATGCGGAGGCAGAGTTCACATTGCGGACACATGACGGAGTGCCGAACAGGCGCGCGAGTCCGTCCACTTGCTGGACGCCATGACTCCGTGCGCCCCCCATGCTCCGGCACTGTTGGTCAGGTCACGCTTACCGTTCGTTCCGCTCGGGCATGCAGGCGATTAGAGTCGATTGGCGGAACGCCCGGAATACGGCGGAAAGCCAGGCCGACACCCCCCGTGGACCCCACTTCCGAGGACACGATTGACATGCCTCGTCCGACTGTCACGCCTCGCCCGACGGCCGCACAGCTCGCCTACGGTTCGTGCACCGTGATTTTCTCGACGCTCGCCATGCTGCTGCTGTCACAGACGAGTTCGGGCGTGGGGATCGCGATCATCGCCTTCTCGGCGCTCGTCCTCGGGCTGCTGGTGGCGATGACCGTACCGGTGCACAAGCCCCGCGTGGTCGCGGTACATCGCCCCGCCACGGAAACGGCGCAGGCGCCCGTACCGGCCTCGGTCGCCTCGGTGGCATCCGAACAGCCCGTGCACGAGCGCGCTGCGTCCTGACGTAAGTCTTCTGTGGGCGCGTCTTCTGTGGGCGCGTCTTCTGTCGTCGAGTCTTCTGTGGTCGGTGGTCAGGTGGTCCTGACCACCACCGTCTTCGCCGCCTTGTCGTGCAGGCCCTGCTTGTAGGGCTTGTCGAAGAAGCTCCAGCCGCCCGAGATCGCGGTCCAGATACAGGCGCAGCAGAACGCGAACGGGATCCACAGCACCGCCGAGCGGATCAGCGTGCTCTGCACGGACGGTGTGGCCCCGTTGTCCAGGTTGGCCACCCGCATGCCCAGCCACTTCTTGCCGAGCGTCTGCCCCGACTTGACGATCATGAAGGTGTCGTAGCCGATGTAGAGCAGGGCGGCGACCAGCGACTGACCGAGCGACTTGCCGTACTCCATGTCGTCGCCGTCCACGTTGTACTCGTTGACGCCGAAGGCCCAGGTGAGCAGCCAGACGACGATGCCCACGAGGATCATGTCGATGATCCGGGCGAGCGTGCGCCGGCCGCTCTCGGCGAGCGGCGGCATGCCGGCCAGCGGATCGCCGGGATACCCGCCACCGCCGCCGTACGGGGCGCCACCGCCCCCGTAGGGGTCACCGCCGCCCTGGTAGGGCGGGGGCTGGCTGCCGTACGGGGGCTGATCGCCGTACGGCGATCCCGAGCCCTCGGCCGGCGGGGGCTGCTTCCTGAACGGGTCGTCTTCCGGTGGCTGCTGACCGGAGCCGGGAGGCGGTTCGCTGCTCATGGCCCGAGTCGACCGCGAACCCTCCCGTTCCGCATCCGGCGAGCGGCCGTCCGGGCTACCGAATCATGTACGCCGTCCGCTGTACGCCGTCAGCCCGCCACGAACGTATGCGCCGCCTTGTCGTGCCAGCACTGGTGCCACGGCCGGTCGAACAGGCCCCACGCGACGCCCACGAGCCCGATGCCGAGCAGGCCGGGCACGCTGTAGACCAGCCAGCGGCGCAGGGCCCCGCCGAAGGTCGGCGGCTCGCCGCCCTCGATGTCCCGCACCTCCAGGCCGAACAGCTTCTTGCCGAGGGTGCGGCCCCACTTGGCGGTGGGCAGCGCCTCGTAGAGGACGCCGAAGAGCAGCAGGACGGCGAGGATGATGCCGAGATAGACCGACGTCGTGCCGTCGAGCAGCCAGACCGTGACGGTCTCGCCGGACAGCTTGGCCGCGTCGATCTTCTCGTTGACGTGGTCGATCGCCTTGGTGCCGAGCGGTACGGCGGCCCCGGCGGTGACGGCCGCGAGGACCAGGGTGTCCACCAGACGGGCGGCCAGCCGCTTGCCGAGGCCCGCGGGGCGGGCGGACGCCTGACGCCGGGCGGCGGCCTGGAAGATGTCCTCCACCGGTGGCTTCCAGGGCGCGACCGGCTGCTCCTCGTCGGACGCGCCCGCGAGCCGGTGCACCTGCTGCGCCCAGGAGGGCTGGCCGCCACCGGCGCCGCTCGCCATCGGCGTGCCGCCGGAAGCGGCGGAGGCGGCGGGCTGCGGCTGCGGCGCGCCGGGCTGCTGGGGCACGCTCGGGGCGGCCTGCTGCGGGCCGGACACCGGGGACGCCGGGGGCGTCTGCTGAGGGCCGGAGAGGGCGGCGGGGGCGGCTGCGGCTCCCCCGGGTCCGACCCGCCCCTGCGCCTGCGCCTGTCCCTGCCCCTGCCCCTGCGCCGCCGAGGCCCGGGCTGTGGCGGCCTTTCCGGCGGCGAAGCCGGGGGCGTCGGGAGACGCGGGCTGTCCGGCGGGGGTGGACTGGGGGCCGTAGCCCTGCGAGGGGGCTCCGGCCGCGCCGCCGGCCTGCCCGGGCCCTGCGCCCGCCGAGTGCTGGGCGTCGGCCCCGGGCGCGGGCTGAGGCCGCAGGCCTGCCGCCTCAGCGCCGGCTGCCGTCGCCCCCGTGCTCCCCCGCTGCGCCCCCGCCGCCCCGCTCTGCTGGGCCGTGCGCGGGGAGAGCGCGCGGAAGGTCATCGTGCCGTCGTCGTCGCGGGGGCCGCCGGGGCCAGGGACGCCGGGAGCCGCCGGGGTCGTACGGCCTGTCGTGCCCGGGCCGGAGCCGTCGGCCGCCGGGCCACCGGGGCCCGCCGTGGCCCGGCGGAAGACGAACGTGTTGCCGGAGGCGACATCGCCCTGGTCCGGCTCGGCGGGCGGAATCGTCGCCGAGCCGTCCGTGCGGGCGGAGCGGCCGTCCGGCTGGGCCGGGCCGTCACCGGGCTGCGCGGGATGCGGCAGCCGGGGGTCGCCACCCTGCCCCTGGGCACCCTGGGGAGCGCCCTGCGGCGAACCCCAGGAGACCCGGCGGTCCTGGTCGCCGCCGAAGCCCGACTGACGGGAACGGTCGGCGCCCCAGGCGGACGCGGGCTCGGGCCGGCTGCCGTGCTGGGCGTCGCCCGCCGAGACGGGGCCGGAGGCGTCGGCCGGGTCCTCGTCGAAGAAGTGCGGGCCCGTCTCCTCGACCGGAGCCGCTCCGGGACCGGACGCGGCCCGGGCGCCCGGCGGTGGGGCGAGCGGTTCGCCGTCCGCGGGGGCCGGGCGGCTGGTGCCGGGAACCCAGGAGGCACCGTTCCAGTACCGGACATATCCGGGAATGGACGGGTCCGGGTAATACCCGTCGCGGGGCCTGTCGTCACCGGGTGCCGGGGTTGGGGCGCTCATGTCCGTCGTCCCGTATCTGCTCGGGGGTCAAATGGGGGCCTCCACATCTATCAGACCGGCGCAGCAAGCACCGCCAGTCCCACCGGACCCACTCCATTTGAGCACCCTCGTGACGCTGCCGGGAAAAAAGTTCCGCGAAACCGCGTAATGCTTCCGGCCCCGCCCGCTCTCCACTCGTACGGGCCCACCGCGGGGTCCCGTGCACGAGGCGCGAGAGAGGAAGCACACCATGCACTACACCGTTGTGGAGCGCGAGTTGGAGCTCAGGCTCATCCTGTCGCCGGAGCGCGGCATCCCGGTCCCGGCCCTGCTGAGCTACCACACCGACGACCCGTACGCCGTCCACATCACCTTCCACATCAACTCCGACCACCCGGTGAACTGGACGTTCGCCCGCGAGCTCCTCGTGGAGGGGGTGTTCCGGCCGTGCGGGCACGGGGACGTACGGATGTGGCCGACCAAGGTGGCAGGCCGCAGCGTCGTCCTGATGGCGCTGAGTTCACCTGATGGTGACGCCCTCCTGGAGGCCCCGACGCCCCAGGTGTCCGCCTGGCTGGAGCGGACGCTGCGGGTGGTGCCCCCGGGGACCGAGGGCGAGCAACTCGGTATCGACGAGGCGCTCGACCAGTTGCTCGCCCAGTGACCGTGCCGGAGGAACAGTGACCCGTTCCGAGGGAACGGTGACCGGGCCGGGGAACCGGGATCAGAACAGCTTGCCCGGATTCAGGATGCCCAGCGGGTCGAACGCCGACTTGATCGCCCGCTGCATCTCCACGCCCACCGGGCCGATCTCGCGGGCCAGCCACTCCTTCTTCAGGACGCCCACGCCGTGCTCGCCGGTGATCGTGCCGCCGAGTTCCAGGCCGAGGGCCATGATCTCGTCGAAGGACTCGCGGGCGCGCCGGGACTCGTCGGGGTCCTGGGCGTCGAAGCAGACGGTCGGGTGGGTGTTGCCGTCGCCGGCGTGCGCGACGACGCCGATGGTGAGCTGGTACTTCTCGGCGATCCGCTCGGTCCCCTCCAGCATCTCGGCGAGCCGCGACCGGGGCACGCACACGTCGTCGATCATCGTCGTGCCCTTGACCGCCTCCAGGGCGGTGAGGGACAAGCGGCGTGCCTGGAGGAGGAGTTCGGACTCGGCCGCGTCGTCGGCCGGGACGACCTGGGTGGCGCCCGCGGCCTCGCACAGCGCGCCGAGGGCGGCGAGGTCGGCGGCCGGGTCCGCCGTGTCGAACGCGGCCAGCAGCAGGGCTTCCGTGCTCTCCGGGAGCCCCATGTTCGCGAGGTCGTTGACGGCCTTGACCGTCGTACGGTCCATCAGTTCGAGGAGGGACGGCACGTGGCCGCCCGCCATGATCCGGCACACGGCATCGCAGGCGGCGGCCCCGGACGCGAACTCGGCGGCCAGCACCAGCTGCTCGGGCGGCTGCGGCCGCAGCGCCAGGGTCGCCCGTACGACGATGCCGAGCGAGCCCTCGGAGCCGACGAAGAGACGGGTGAGGTCGTATCCGGCGACGCCCTTCGCCGTGCGGCGGCCGGTGGACATCAGGCGCCCGTCGGCGAGGACGACGTCGAGCCCGAGGACGTACTCGGCCGTCACCCCGTACTTCACGCAGCACAGGCCGCCGGAGGCGGTGCCGATGTTGCCGCCGATCGTGCACATCTCCCAGCTGGAGGGGTCGGGCGGGTAGTAGAGCCCGTGTTCGCCCACCGCGCGGGAGAGCGTGGCGTTGACGACGCCCGGTTCGACGACGGCGATGCGGTCGACCGGGTTGATCTCCAGGATCCGGTCCATCTTCGTCAGGGACAGCACGATGCAGCCGTCGGAGGCGTTGGCCGCGCCCGACAGGCCCGTGCGGGCGCCCTGCGGGACGACCGGGATCCGCAGCTCGGTGGCGACGCGCATGACGTGCTGGACCTGTTCGACCGTGCGCGGCAGGACGACCACCGCGGGGGCGCCGGCCGGGCAGAAGCTGGCCATGTCGTTGGCGTAGGAGGCCGTGACGTCCGGGTCGGTGAGGACGGTCTCGGCGGGGAGGCCGCCGAGCAGACGGTCGACGAGGTTGCCGGTCGCTGCGAGGTCTTCGTCGCGAGGCGCTTCGATACGGCTCATGATCACAGGGTCGCACCGGGGGCCATCGGTGTGAACCCCATGTACACCAGCCTCCGCATGCCGGGGTGTACTCGTCCTATTGACGCACAGTGAGCGCCATGGAGAACCAAGAGGAGGCTCCCGCGCAGCCACGCTCGTCCAGGCGGAGGCGGGTGCTGATCGCATCCGTCGCCGGGTCTGTCGTGCTCGGCGGTGTGCTGATGCTGCTGCCCTGGGAGCGGACGGCGACGCGGGCTCCCGGGCCGGCCCCGGGGGCGCAGGCGCTGACGGCGGTCACGGCCGGGGTGCCGGCCGCGCTGCCCGACCTGGCGGCGCTGATCGACGAGCGGACGTCGTATCTGCGGGCGCACCCCAGGGACGCGCTGTCGTGGGCGGTGCTCGGATCGGCCTATGTGGAGCAGGGGCGGCGGACCGCGGACCCCGCGTACTACCCGAGGGCCGACAAGGCGCTGCGGACCTCGCTCAAGGTCGCCGCGAAGGGAAACACCGAGGCCCTCGGCGGACTCGCGGCCCTGGCGAACGCTCGCCGGGACTTCCGCGCGGCGCGGACGTGGGCCGAGGCCGCCCGGAAGCTGGAACCCGGGCGGTGGACGACGTATCCGCTGCTCATCGACGCCTACACCGGCCTCGGCGACTACAAGGCGGCCCATGCCGCCCTCGAGCGGCTGATGGACCTGCGGTCCGGGCCGGCCGTGAAGGCGCGGGCCGCGGCCGTCTACCGCGACCGCGGCCGGCGTGAGGACGCCGCCGCCCACCTCGCGGACGCGGCGGCCGGGGCCGAGGCGCCGGCCGAGCAGGCGGCGTACCTGGAGCGGGCCGGGCAGCTGGCCTGGGAGCGCGGCGACCGCGAGGACGCGCTGCGGCACTTCCAGGAGGCGGTGCGCATCGACCCCGACCAGCGGGCCGCGCTGGCCGGACAGGGGCGGGCGCTTGCGGCGCTGGGCCGCACGACGGAGGCGCTGAACGCGTACCGGATGGCCCTCAGCAAGCAGCCCTGCCCCCAATACGCCCTGGAGCTGGGCGAGTTGTACGAGTCGCTGCGGCTTGGACAGGCCGCGCGGGTGCAGTACGACCTGCTGCGGGAGCGGGTGCGCAGTGCGGCCGCGGGCGGGGCCGACGAGGAGCTGGTGCTCGGGCAGTTCGAGGCGGACCACGGTGATCCCCGGGCGGCGGTACGGCGGTTGCGGGCCGAGTGGGCCCGCCAGCCGGGAATCGCGGTGGCCGACGCGCTGGGGTGGGCGCTGCACCGGGTCGGCCGCCACGAGGAGGCGCTGCGGTTCGCCGTGACGGCGACGGACAGGGCCAAGGGGGGCGGCGTACGCAGCGCGCTGTACATGTTCCACCGGGGCATGATCGAGCGGGAGTTGGAGCGCCACGGACCCGCGCGGCGGCACCTGGAGGAGGCCTTGCGGATCAATCCGTACTTCTCGGCGGTGCGGGTGCGGGCGGCTCGGGCGGCGCTGGCGGCGCTGGGTGAGCCGTCAGTGGAGAAGGTGCCGGCGAACTGGTAGTTCTACGCATTCCCGCACACCGCTCTCACAGGTTGCCGCGCCTGGCCTGCTCCCGCTCGATCGCCTCGAAGAGCGCCTTGAAGTTGCCCTTGCCGAAGCCCATCGAACCGTGGCGTTCGATGATCTCGAAGAAGACGGTCGGCCGGTCCTGGACCGGCTTGGTGAAGATCTGCAGCAGGTAGCCGTCCTCGTCCCGGTCCGCCAGGATCTTCAGTTCGCGCAGGGTCTCGACGGGGACGCGGGTGTCGCCGACCCACTCGCCGAGGGTGTCGTAGTACGAGTCGGGGGTGTCGAGGAACCGCACCCCGGCCGCGCGCATCGTCCGTACCGTCTCGACGATGTCGTTCGTGTTGAGCGCGATGTGCTGGACGCCGGCGCCGCCGTAGAACTCCAGGTACTCGTCGATCTGGGACTTCTTCTTGGCGATCGCCGGCTCGTTGATCGGGAACTTGACCTTCAGCGTCCCGTCCGCGACCACCTTCGACATCAGCGCGCTGTACTCGGTCGCGATGTCGTCGCCCACGAACTCCTTCATGTTCGTGAAGCCCATGACCTTGTTGTAGAAGCCGACCCAGTCGTTCATCCGGCCGAGTTCGACGTTGCCGACGCAGTGGTCGATCGCCTGGAAGGTGCGGTGGGCGGGGGGTTCGACCAGGGGGTCGGCCGCGACGTATCCAGGGAGGTAGGGGCCGTCGTAGCCGGTCCGCTCGACGAGTGTGTGGCGGGTCTCGCCGTACGTGGCGATCGCGGCGAGCACGACCGTGCCGTGCTCGTCCTTCAGCTCGTACGGCTCGGCGACCGCGCGGGCGCCGTGCTCGATCGCGTAGGCGAACGCGGCGCGGGCGTCCGGGACCTCGATGGCCAGGTCGACCACGCCGTCGCCGTGCTCGGCCACGTGCTGGGCGAGGAAGTGGCCCCAGGGGGTGGCGGGCTTGATGACGGAGGTCAGGACGAAGCGGGCGGAGCCGTTCTCGAGCACGTACGAGGCGGTCTCGCGGCTGCCGTTCTCCGGTCCGGAGTAGGCGACCAGCTTCATGCCGAAGGCGGTGGAGTAGTAGTGCGCCGCCTGCTTGGCGTTGCCCACGGCGAAGACGACCGCGTCCATTCCCTTGACCGGGAAGGGGTCGGCCTGCCGGGCGGTGTCGGGAGTGTGGTGTGTGGTCTGCGTCATGCCGGAAGCGTCACTCGTGGCGGCAAGGTGCGCAATAGTTTGCGAATGTGCTGGGCAATGTGTTCAGTGCGGTGCCCATTTCTGCGGGCGTTCTGTACAGGATGACCAGCGCCGGGAGGCTGCCGTGGGGACGACCGACGGGATCGACGGGCTCGATGGACGGATCATCGTGCTGCTGGCGCGGGAGCCGCGGATCGGGGTCCTGGAGATGTCCCGGCGGCTGGGGGTCGCCCGGGGCACGGTGCAGGCGCGTCTCGACCGGCTTCAGTCGAATGGCGTCATCCGCGGATTCGGTCCGCAGGTGGACCCGGCGGCGCTCGGCTATCCCGTCACCGCGTTCGCGACGCTGCAGATCCGGCAGGGGCAAGGGCCCGACGTACGGGCGCACTTGGCGACCGTGCCGGAGGTGCTGGAGCTGCACACCACCACCGGCAGCGGGGACATGCTGTGCCGCCTGGTGGCCCGCTCCAACGCCGATCTCCAGCGGGTCATCGACCGGGTGGTCGGTTTTGATGGGATCGTCCGGGCCTCCACCGCGATCGTCATGGAGAACCCCGTTCCGCTGCGGATCATCCCGCTGGTGGAGCAGGCGGCGGAGGACCGGGAGCCCTCCTGACGGCGACCTGAGGTGAGCGGACGTGAACTTCTGGGAGTACCTGGGCAACCGCCACCAGCAACTGCTGACGGACGCCTACCAGCACGCGAGTGCCGTCTTCCAGTGCATGGTCGTGGCGACGCTGCTCGGCGTCCTGATCGGCATCCTGACCTATCGGAGCGAGTGGGCGGGCAGCCTCGCGACGACGACCACCTCGACCATTCTGACCATCCCGGCACTCGCGATGATCGGTCTGCTCATCCCGGTGGTGGGGCTGGGCGTTCCGCCCACCGTGATCGCCCTGACGCTGTACGGGCTGCTGCCGATCGTGCGGAACTCGATCGTCGGCCTGCGCGGGGTCGACCCCTCCCTGGTGGACGCGGCGACGGGCATCGGGATGTCCCGGGTGATGCGGATGGTGCGGGTCGAGCTGCCGCTGGCCTGGCCGCCGATCCTGACCGGGATCCGGGTCTCCACGCAGATGCTGATGGGCATCGCGGCGATCGCCGCCTACGCCTCCGGACCGGGCCTCGGCAATGTGATCTTCCGCGGTCTCGGCTCCCTGGGCAGCAAGAACGCCCTCAACCAGGTGCTCGCGGGCACGCTCGGGATCGTCATCCTGGCGCTGCTGTTCGACGCCGCGTACGTCCTGATCGGACGGCTGACCATTCCCAGGGGGATCCGTGTCTGAGACATCCACGAACGGGGCGACACCCACGAGCGGGTCGACATCCACGAGCGGGGCGACGACCGGCGCCACCATCGAGCTGGAGAACCTCACCAAGCGGTACCCGGGCAATCCCAGCCCCGCCGTCGACAACGTCAGCATGGAGATCAAGGCGGGCGAGATCGTGATCTTCGTCGGCCCGTCGGGGTGCGGCAAGTCCACGACGCTCAAGATGATCAACAGGCTGATCGAACCGACCGGCGGCCGTATCCGCATCAACGGCGAGGACGTCACCGACATGGACCCGGTGAAGCTGCGCCGGAAGGTCGGGTACGCGATCCAGGCCTCCGGCCTCTTCCCGCACATGACCGTCGCCCAGAACATCGCACTCGTACCGAGGATGATCGGCTGGCCGAAGGCGCGGATCAGGAACCGGGTCGAGGAGATGCTCGACCTGGTCGGACTCGACCCCGGCGAGTTCCACGGCCGCTACCCCCGCCAGCTCTCCGGCGGCCAGCAGCAACGCGTGGGCGTGGCCCGGGCGCTGGCCGCCGATCCTCCCGTGCTGCTGATGGACGAACCGTTCGGCGCGGTCGACCCGATCACCCGCGATCACCTCCAGGACGAGCTGATCCGGCTCCAGCACGAACTGCACAAGACGATCGTCTTCGTCACGCACGACTTCGACGAGGCGATCAAGCTCGGTGACCGGATCGCCGTCCTGCGCGAACACTCGCACATCGCTCAGTTCGACACCCCGGAGGCGATCCTCACCAACCCGGCGGACGATTTCGTCTCGGGGTTCGTCGGGGCCGGGGCGGCGCTGAAGCGGCTCAACCTCACCCGCGTACGGGACGTGGAGATCACCGGCTACCCGACGGTGACCGTCGACGACTCGCTCCAGGAGATCTTCAACAAGCTCCGCTCCAGCGGCACCAACGAGATCCTGCTCCTCGACAAGCGGGGCCGCCCCTACAAGTGGCTCAGGCGCGGCGACCTGATGCGCGCCAAGGGCTCGCTGGCCCGGGCCGGAACGCTGGTGAGCGACACGGTGACCCGGGACGCCACCCTGCGGGACGCGCTGGAGGCGGTGCTCATGGACAGCTCGGGGCGGGTCGCGGTGACCGGGCGGCGCGGCGAGTACACGGGGGTGGTCGACGTGGAGACGCTGATGAACTCGGTGCACGAGCTGCTGGAGGCCGACCGGCTGGAGGCGATGGCCCACCGGCACGACCTGGAGGAGCTGCGGGCCGCCCAGACGCACGCCGAGCAGGAGGGCGTCGGAGAGGTCGTCGAAGGGGGCGTCGGAGGGGTGAAGAAGGCGTGACCACCCCCGAGCTGGAGGAACCGGAACGGCTGGGACGGCTGGAGCAACTGCGCCGGAGAGACCGGGAAGAGATCGAAGGCGAAGCCCCGCCGCCACCGCCGGGCCCCCTGAAGCCGCGCATCACCTGGCAGAAGCTGACCCTCCTGCCCGCCGTCCTCATCGCCGTGCTGCTGGCGACCTGGCTGTGGTTCGAGCAGGCGGACCTCGACCCGCTCACCGAGAACGCGCTGTCGGGCGGCCAGGTCTCGAAGGCGCTGTGGCAGCACATCGAGCTCACGGCGATCTCGACGTTCTTCGTGCTGATCATCGCGATCCCGCTGGGGATCCTCCTGACGCGGCGGGCGTTCCGCAAGGCGGCCCCGGTGGCGATGACGTTCGCCAACACGGGCCAGGCGACCCCGGCGATCGGCCTGCTCGCCCTGCTGGTCATCTGGCTCGGCACGGGGCAGAAGGCGGCCCTCATCGGCATCATCATCTACGCCGTGCTCCCGGTGCTGTCGAACACGATCACCGGCCTGAACGCGAACGACCCGACGCTGCTGGAGGCGGCCCGCGGCATCGGCATGTCCCCCACGGGGGTGCTCACGAAGGTGGAACTGCCGCTCGCCGTCCCGCTGATCCTCGCGGGCGTCCGCACGGCCCTGGTCCTCAACGTCGGTACGGCGACCCTCGCGACCTTCGGCGGGGGCGGCGGCCTGGGCGTCCTGATCACCACCGGCATCACCAACCAGCGGATGCCCGTGCTGGTGCTCGGCTCGATCCTCACCGTCGCCCTGGCCCTGCTGGTCGACTGGCTGGCCTCGCTGGCCGAACTGCTGCTGCGGCCGCGGGGCTTGGAGACGGGGACATGAGACGGCGTACGTTTCTGCTGCTGGCCGGCGTGCTGGTGTCGGCGAGTGCGTGCGGCCTGACCAGCGGATCCCCGATGGTCGACGACGTGCGGCCGGGCTCGATCGGCAAAGGAGAACCCCTCGAGGGCGCCGACCTCACCGTGACGTCCAAGGAGTTCACCGAGCAGCTCATCCTCGGCGCGATCATGGGCATCGCCTTCGAGGCGGCCGGCGCGGACGTGCTCGACCGCACCGGCATCCAGGGTTCCATCGGCGCCCGCGAGGCGGTCAAGTCCGGTGACGCGGACGGCATGTACGAGTACACCGGCACCGCCTGGATCACGTACCTCGGCAACAGCGAGCCCATCGCCGACCCGCAGGAACAATGGCAGGCGGTGCGCGACGCCGACCTGGAGAACGGCCTGACCTGGCTGCCCCCGGCGCCGCTCAACAACACCTACGCCCTCGCGATGAACCAGGCCAACTTCAAGAAGTACGGCACGAAGACCCTCTCGGACGTGGCCGCGCTCTCCAAGAAGGACCCCGGCGCGGTCACCCTGTGCGTGGAGAGCGAGTTCGCCAACCGCGCGGACGGGCTGCCGGGCATGCAGAAGGCGTACGGCATGAGCGTGCCCGCCGGGAACGTCACGCAGATGGACACCGGGATCATCTACACCCAGGCCGCGAAGGGCAGTTGCGTGTTCGGGGAGGTCTTCACCACCGACGGGCGCATCAAGTCCATGAACCTCGCGGTGATGCGGGACGACAGGAAGTTCTTCCCCAACTACAACGCGGCCCCCGAGATCAACACGAAGGCCCTGAAGAAGTGGCCGGCCATCGCGGACGTCCTCGCCCCGATCACGAAGAAGCTGGACAACGCCGTGGCCCAGGAGCTGAACGCGAAGGTGGACGTCGCCGGGGAGGATCCGCATCAGGTGGCGCTGGACTGGCTGAAGGAGGAGGGGTTCGTCAAGGAGGGGTGAGCTTGGGGTGAGCTTCCAGCCCTTCAGCAGCTCGGTACGGAGCCCTTCCCGCTCTCCAGCGCCGTCAGCGCGTTCACCGCGCCCTTCAGTGTGGTCACCGGGATCAGCCGCAGGCCCTTGGGGAGTTCGGACTTCGCGTCCGAGCACTCGTCCTTCGGCACCAGGAACACCGTCGCCCCGTCCCGCCGCGCCGCCTGCGTCTTCAGGGCCACTCCCCCGACCGCGCCGACCTCGCCGTTCGCGTCGATCGTGCCGGTGCCGGCGATGGTACGGCCGCCGGTGAGGTCGCCGCCGCTGCCGTCGCCCTCGAGCTTGTCGATGATGCCGAGGGTGAAGAGCAGGCCGGCGCTGGGGCCGCCGACGTCGGCGAGTTTCAGGGTGACCTTGATGTCCTTGTCGGACAGGTCCAGGTAGTTCAGGGCGGCCGTGGTCGCGGCGTCCTGGGACTCCTGCATCTGCTCGGTGTTGTGCTGCTCGATCTCCTTGACACTCTGGCCGCTCGGGTAGACCGCGTCGCGCGGCATGACCGCCTGGTCCGTGGCGAACCAGGCGTCGAGCACGTCACCGAGGGAGACGTGGGTGTCCGGGTTGGTCGCCTCGATGGTCGTCATACGGAGCTGGCCGGTCGTGTCGCGGGTCGGGGCGCCGGAGACCGTGATCACCGGGGTGTCCTTGTTCTCGCCGAGGACATTCGCCGTGAGCCCCGGCCGCGTCAGTGAGAACGGCAGCGGCGCGAAGGCCGCCGTGGCGAGCAGAGCCACGACAGGAACAGCGCAGACGGCGACGGCCCGGGGGCGTGTGAGGCGAGAGAGCACGGGATCAATCTAACGCGACGCCCACATCCGGCCACGTCCCGGCCAGGCTCCTGCGCAGCCGCCGTGACCGCGGCAGTCGTACCCGCCGCAGCTGCCGGAGTCGCGCGCCGCAGCCAAGGCCAGTGGTAGCCACCGAAGCCACGCGCCACAGCCGAGCCCAGTCGTAGCGGCCGCAGCTGCGGGCAGTCGTGCCGCAGCCGAGCCCACTCACAGCCGCCGCAGCCACCGAAGCCACGCGCCACAGCCGAGCCCAGTCGTAGCGGCCGCAGCTGCGGGCAGTCGTGCCACAGCCGAGCCCACTCGTACCCGCCGCAGCCACCGAAGCCACGCGCCACAGCCGAGTCCACTCGCAGCCGCCGTAGCCACGCCCCGCAGCCGAGCCCAGTCGCAGCCGCCGCAGCTGCGGGCAGTCGTGCCGCTGGGGCGGCACGGGTGGGCGCAGCGGCACCCCGCAAGCGCCGGGCCGCGCGACCCACCCCCGCCCAGCCCCGACGCCGGCGCCGAAATCACCGCACCTCAGCCCGGGCCGGCGCACGTCAGTGCAGGACAGCCCGCGTCAGCGCAACGCCTCCGCAACCTCCCGAGCCGCATCCACCACCCGCGGCCCCACCCGCTCCGGCACCGCATCGGCCAGCATCACGACACCAACACTGCCCTCGACCCCCGTAACCCCGATCAACGGCGCGGCCGCCCCACTGGCCCCCGCCTCCAACTCCCCATGCGTCAAGGTGTACCCGGCATCGTCCACGGCCTGCTGCCGCGCGGCGAGAATCGCCCGCCCCGCAGCCCCGCGGTCCAACGGATGCCGGAACCCCGCCCGATATGCCACGTGATAGTCCGTCCACGTCGGCTCGACCACCGCAACGGCCAAGGCCTCCGCCCCGTCCACCAGCGTGAGATGCGCGGTCGCTCCTATGTCCTCCGCCAGCGACCGCAAGGCCGGCAACGCCGCCTCACGTACCAGCGGATGCACCTGGCGGCCCAGCCGCAGCACGCCGAGGCCGACCCGGGCACGTCCGCCCAGGTCACGCCGTACGAGCGCGTGCTGCTCCAGCGTGGCGAGCAACCGGTACACAACGGTCCGGTTCACGCCCAGTTTGTTGGACAGCTCGGTGACGGTCAGCCCGTGGTCCGTATCGGCCAGCAGCTTGAGGACCCGAAGTCCCCGGTCGAGCGTCTGAGAGGTCTCCGCGGTCACGACGCCCACTCCTCCAAGTGGTGAGGTCGGCAGCCCCCTCGCGGCAGATGCGTCACCGAGTCCCGTCGGCGACGCGCTTCAGAGGCCGCCGATCGGCCGGCGGCCCGGCCTGTTGCCGGACCGCGTCGCTTCACGGCTGCGCTCCGCGGCGGCGCTGCCACGGGGCGTGTGCGTAGCCGGACATTAGCGAAGCAGGTTCGCTGAGCGGAAGGCTACGTCCAGAATCCGGGCATCACCCCGTACCGACCGCTCCCTTTTGTCCGCAAACGTACGGCGCGCAGCACCCCGCGTGCACCACACCCGCACAGAGCGCACACGCCCCAGCACACGCCCCGCCTCACCGCCCCCTCCGACGGCGGGCGTCACCGCATCCGCGTGGCCCACTCCTGCACCTTGGCGATCCGCTGCCGCAACTGCCCGGCCGTGGCCTCGGCGCTCGGCGGCCCGCCGCACACCCGCCGCAGCTCGGTGTGGATGACCCCGTGCGGCTTGCCGCTCTGATGGACGTACGCACCGACCATCGTGTTGAGCTGCTTGCGCAGCTCCATCATCTCCTTGTGCGAGACCACCGGCCGCCGCTCGGCGGGCAGTTCGAGCAGGTCGGCCTCCTCGTCCGGCTTCTTGCGGCTGTGCGCGATCTGCCGGGCCTGCCGCTTCTGGAGGAGCATCTGCACCTGGTCGGGTTCGAGCAGCCCCGGGATCCCGAGGTAGTCCTGCTCCTCCTCGCTCCCCGGGTGGGCCTGCATGCCGAACTCGGCACCGTCGTAGAGCACCCGGTCGAAGACGGCCTCGGACTCCAGCGCCTCGAAGGCGAACTGCTCCTGCTCGCCGGTGTCTGCGTCTTCTTCGTCCCGCTCCTTGTTCGCCTCCTCCATCTCCTTCTCGGACTCGGCGTACGGGTCCTCCTCGCCCTCCTTCTTCGGCTTGTCGAGGGCGTGGTCCCGCTCCACCTCCATCTCGTTGGCGAAGGTGAGCAGGTCGGGGACGGTCGGCAGGAAGACGGAGGCGGTCTCGCCGCGCCGCCGGGACCGTACGAAACGCCCGACGGCCTGCGCGAAGAAGAGCGGAGTGGAGATGGTCGTGGCGTACACCCCGACGGCGAGCCGCGGGACGTCGACGCCCTCGGACACCATCCGCACCGCGACCATCCACCGGTCGTTGCTGCTGCTGAACTCGTCGATCCTGTTGGACGCCCCGGCGTCGTCGGACAGCACGAGTGTCGCCTTGCTGCCGGTGATCTCCCGGATGAGCTTGGCGTAGGCGCGCGCCGAGTCCTGGTCGGAGGCGATGACGAGCGCCCCGGCGTCCGGGATGCCCTTCCTGACCTCGGTCAGCCGCTGGTCGGCGGCCCGCAGCACGCTCGGCATCCACTCACCGCGCGGATCCAGCGCCGTACGCCACGCCTGGCTGATCGCGTCCTTGGTCATCGGCTCGCCGAGCCGGGCGGCGATCTCGTCGCCGGCCTTGGTCCGCCACCGCATGTTGCCGCTGTAGGAGAGGAAGATGACGGGCCGGACGACCCCGTCGGACAGGGCGGACCCGTATCCGTACGTGTAGTCGGCGGCGGACCGCCGAATCCCGTCGTTCCCCTCCTCGTACGTCACGAAGGGAATGGGGTTGGTGTCGGACCGGAAGGGCGTACCGGTGAGCGCGAGGCGGCGGGTGGCCGGCTCGAAGGCCTCGAGACACGCCTCGCCCCAGGACTTCGAGTCACCGGCGTGGTGGATCTCGTCGAGGATGACAAGGGTCTTGCGCTGCTCGACCCGGTTGCGGTGCAGCATGGGCCGCACGCCCACACCCGCGTACGTCACGGCGACACCCTGGTAGTCCTTGCCGAGCGGACCCGCGCTGTACTCGGGGTCCAGCTTGATCCCTATCCGGGCGGCCGCCTCGGCCCACTGCTTCTTCAGGTGCTCGGTCGGCGCGACGACGGTCACCTGCTGCACGACATGGTGGTGCAGCAGCCAGGAGGCCAGCGTCAGCGCGAACGTCGTCTTCCCGGCGCCGGGTGTCGCGACGGCGAGGAAGTCACGCGGCTGCTCCTGGACGTATCTCTCCATCGCGCCCTGCTGCCAGGCACGCAGCTTGCTGGCGGTACCCCAGGGGGCACGGCCGGGGAAGGCGGGGGAAAGGTGGTGGGAGGAGGCGGCGGTGGTAGTCACGGTCTCCGTTTGGTGGTCGGGCGGCTCGGCGAACGATGCGGACAGCTGGGCTACGTATGACAACCGGGCCACCCTACCGGCGGCCGGATGGTGTCAACGCGCGGACAAGCCCGGCTCGCCCGTGGGTGGGACCCACGTCACAACCGCCGCAGCCGCCCCGCGATCGCCCCGATGTCCCCCTCCGCTCCGGACGCCACATCGATGACCAGCGCGTACGCCGTGTCCTGGTCCACGCCGGCGAGATCGACACCGTTGAGCGCGAGAAAGGTCGCCGCGGCGAGCCAGGCGGTGCGCTTGTTCCCGTCGACGAAGGGGTGGTTGGCGGCGATGCCGTGGAGGAGGGCGGCGGCCTGCTCGTGGAGGTCCTCGTACGCCGCCGTACCGAACATACGGGCGCGCGGCCGGTGCACGGCGGAGACGAGCAGCCCGGGTGCCCTGGCCTCGGGCGCCCGCCCACCGAATGCGACCTCGGCGAGCGCGGTGACCTCCGCGACGGTGAGGTGCCGCGTCATTCCCCGAGCCTCCGCAACAGCCCGGCGTGCGCAGAGGCGAGCCGCTCCCCGACGGAGCGCACGCCCCGGGCCTCTTCGTCCAGATATCGCCGTACGGCCTCCCGCGCGATGTCCTCGGGCAGACGACCGCACGCATCGGCGAGGTCGTCGAGGGCCCGGCCGTCGGACGGATCGAGGCGAAGCGTGAGCTCGTGCATGGACGGAGGCTAAGCCCCGCGATCAGCCCGCCACGACCGGTTTACGGTTCACCGCTCCCGCAACCGCGTGGTCACCCAGGCTCCCACCAACGCCACCCCCGCCATCGGCAGGAACACCGCGGCGAAGGCAGCCGGATGAGACCCGGACGCCTCGGTGGCCGCATGGGTCACCGTGCCGCCTCCCAGCGCGGCGAACGCGGCGCCGCCCATCGCCAGCAGGATGACGTTGGACAGGCCGTCGGAGATCTGAAGGGCGGCGGAGTTGGTGCCGGCCTCGTCGGGGGCGGAGAGGTGGAGGAGCAGGACGCTGGTGGAGGAGATCACCAGGCCCATCCCGAAGCACCCGAAGCCCCAGGCGACCGCGAGGGTCCAGGCGGGCACGGCCTCGATCAGCACACTCGGCGCGGCGGCGATCGCGGCGGCGACCAGCACCATCCCCACCGTCATCAGACGGTCCCGGTACGGCCCCACCCGCGGCCGCGCCTGCACCCACGACCCCAGCGCCCACGTGACCCCGCCCGCCGCGAGCGAGAACCCGGCCAGCGTCGGCGACAGCCCCCGCTGGGTGACCAGCATCAGCGGCACGAACGACTCGGCGGCGACGAAGGACCCCGCCGCAACGCCCCGCAGCAGCACGACGGAGGGCAGCCCGCGCGCCGCCCGGTACGTCCCGCGCGGAAGCAGCCCGAGTACGGCGGGCACCAGCAGCGCGACGCCGGCGGCGGCCGGGAGGAGCGAGAGGGGGCGCAGATCCTGGGCCGCGTACTGCAGCAGACCGGCACCGAGGGAGATCCCGAGGGCGAGCCGGATCCGGCGCCGGTCGATCGACCCGCTCCCCTCGGCCCGCTCCACCGCCCCCGCCGCCCGCCGCCGTATCTGCGGCAGCGCGAGCGCCAGCGGGAACACGACCAGCACCGGAATCCCGACGAACACCCACCGCCACCCCAGATGTTCGGTCACCGCCCCCGAGGCGAGCGGCCCGACGATCGACGGCACGACCCAACTGGCCGCGAACGCCGCCATGATCGCCGGCCGCAACCGCTCGGGATACACCCGCCCCACCACGACGTACAGCGCCACGATCACCAGCCCGCCGCCGAGCCCCTGCACGGCCCGCCCGAGAATGAACAGCCACATGACCCCCGCGGTCCCGGACAGCAACAGCCCCGCGGCGAAGGCCCCGATCCCGGCGGTCAGCGGCCCGAGCGGCCCCCGCCGGTCCGACCACTGCCCGGAGAGCACCATCCCGAACAGCGAGGTCGTGAAGTACCCCGAGAACGCGAACGCGTACAACGAGACCCCGTCCAGCTCCCGCGCCGCGACCGGCATCGCCGTACCGACCGCGGTCGCCTCGAAGGCGATGAGCAGCACGACGGACACAATCCCGACGCTGAGCGCCCGATACGGCCGACTCAGCACACTCTCGTCGACGGAGGGCAGGTCGGAGGCGGTGTCCGCGACGCCGGTGTCGCGTGGGTCCAGAGCGGTCATGGTCGCCAGCGTAAGGGCCACGGGCCCGCTTGACCCCTGTCGAGAGAAGGGCCTGCCCCTGGACCTTGGTCGTACGACCACCCACACGCACCGCCCTTTCATGAACGGCGTATGGCAGTCCCGTTGCAGGGCCGGCGATTCCCTTGAGCCCCTTCCCGACCGGGCCGTACGGTCAACTCAGTGAGTTACACGGCCGTATGCCCGAGTGGTTCAGGGGCTCGCCTGCGCTGCATCCATCAGCGAGCTCCGCTCGCGGGGAGTTACGTGGGTTCGCATCCCGCCACGGCTGTGGATACTCGACCGATTGATCACGGCCGTATGCCCGAGTGGTTCAGGGGCTCGCCTGCAAAGCGAGTTACGCGGGTTCGATTCCCGCCACGGCCTCTACTGTCTGACCAGGCAAAAGGAAAGGGCGGCACCCCGGAAGGGTGCCGCCCTTTTGGTCCTCCGTCTCAGTTGCCGTCTCAGTTGGCCGGTACGAGGGCGCCGGCCGCGCCGTCGTCGTCCTCGTCCGGCCGGTCCGTCTCGGGCTTCCAGATCAGGCCGTCCACCTGTTTCGCGATGTCCGTCCGCACGGCATCGACCATGTGCTGATACCTCGCGGCCATGGCCGTGGTGGACCACCCCATGAGCCCCATGACGGCCCGCTCGGGGACACCGAGGATGAGTAGGACCGTGGCGGCCGTGTGGCGCGCGTCGTGCAGCCGACCGTCCCGCACCTTCGCCTCAGCCAAGAGATCCTTCCATTCAGTCCAGTCCCGACGATGGGACGGACTACGGCCGTGCTCATCTGGGAAGACCAGCCCGTTCTCCTCCCACCGCTTCCCGGCCGCTTCCCGCTCGGCTTCCTGCGCCTTGAGGTGCGCACGGAGTAGGTCAACGAGCTGTTCGGGGAGACCGACCGCGCGGCGGCCGGCGCGCGACTTGGTGACGGTCAACTCCGGGTTGGTCCGTCGCTTCTGCGGGCAGTACCCGGCGGCCTTGCGTCCGCAGGGCTCGGAGCACCCATGGGCGTACTGCGGCCGGTGGCGGCTACGGCGGACCATGAGGAACCCGCCGTCAAGGTCCACGTCCACCCACTGCAAGCCCAGCACCTCCCCCTGGCGCAAACCGAGCGCGAGGGCGACAGCCCACCGTGCGGAGTTGCGGTGCTGGTCAGCGGTCTTCAACAGCCGCTGCACCTCTTGGACGGTGTAGGGCTCTACCTCGTGGTCCCCCGTCTTGGGCGCCTTAGCCAACAGCACCGGGTTCTTGCCGAGATGGCCGCGCCGTACAGCCTCGTTGAGCGCGGCGCGGAAGGTCCGGTGCACCTGGTGAGCGGTCGCGGGCTTGCTGCCGTTGGCCTGCATCTTGGCGTAGAACACCTCGATGTGCTCAGGCTTCAGCTTGTCGAGACGGTGAGCGCCCAAGCCGGGGATGAGGTGCTTCCGCACGGCCACGCCGTACCCGACCATCGTGTTGTCGTTCACGGCGAGGGGCGCGACGTTCTCAATCCAGTGGGTCAGCCACGCCTTGACCGTCCATGCCTTGCCGGGCTTCCGTACGGTCTTGGCGTCTCGCTGCTTCTCCAACTCGCTCACGGCGGCCGTCACTTCAGCGCGAGTCTTGCGCTCGACATGACGGCGGTCCGGGGTGCCGTCGTCGCGAACGCCCACGGTCACGCGGCCGTGCCATTTGCCATCCTTGCCGAAGTAGATCGAGCTTCGGCCGTTCGGCTGTCGGGTGCGCTTCTTCTTGTCCTCTGCCACAGGCAGGCTCCTGTTTCTTGCGTGTCGGGATGGAGCCGGGGCGGCGGGTTGTCCTGTCCGGGAGAGCCGCCACCCCGGGTGTCGTCAAGCGGCGTGTGGGGCGGTTCGGAGACTGGCCACATAGGCGGCCGGTGCGTCAACGGGGACGCGGCGCAGACCGCCGACCATGACAGATTCGAGTGCGCCAGCGCGGATGAGTGCGAAGCACGTGGTGCGGCCGATGCGGAGTCGGCGGGCAGCTTCTTCAACCTTGAGGAGTACGAGGGTCGCGTCGTCGTCGGGGGTGGCGAGGGTGCCGTGTTCGTCCAAGAGGCTCACTCCGATGAGATGAGTTCTGGCAAGGGGCGCCGCCACAGAAACCACGAAATACACAGAAACCCTGGATCGCGGCACTGACCTGCACTGATGCCGGGCGGTGGTCTCTGCCACAGAAATCAACGAAGGTTCCACAGAAATAAGGGGGCCGGTCCTGCGGGGCCGGTCGGGCTTATTTCTGTGGCTTCTCTGCGAGATTCTGTGACGGAGCGCCGCGAGCTCCAGCGGGATGGTCTGTACAGGTCAGGGGCTTGCGGCGGGTGTTTCTGTGATTCTGTGGTTTCTGTGGGCGGGCTCAGGGGGTGGGGTCGGTCAGCCGGGGGTGGACCAGGTAGCGCGGCGAGGGCGGCCGTCCGCGTCCGCCGGTGCGGGCTACAGGCAGCGCGCGCATGTAGCCGTGGTCTTCAAGGAGGTTGAGGGCCGGGTCGAGATCCGCGACAGCCGGGAACTCGGTGCGGGAGAGTTTGACCATGAGGTCGCGTTTGCTGACCTCGCCCCATCCGTTCGTGCGCAGTGTTTCGAGGATGGTGCGGGCGCGGCCGGTGGTGGGGTCGGCGCCCATGGCGTCGAACACGGCGAGGGCGTGGGCGGTGTAGTACTCCCCCAGCTCGATGGCCGCGCGCATGGTCGCCTCGGTGACGGGGTGGGCGTAGCCGCCTCCGCCGTGTTCGGCGAGGTGCAGCAGCGCGGCCATGCGGGCGGTCGCCCCGGCGAGTTTCCCGGCCCAGTTGGAGATGTGGCCCAGCTTCCCGCCGCGCGCCTTGAGCTGCGGTTCGATGTGCTGCTGATAGGCGATCAGGGCCGCGTCCGCCTCCGGGGTGAGCTGGATGACGGCCGGGTCGGTCCACTCCGCCAGGGACAGGGTGAGGTCAATGACCTTCGCGCTGTAGGTGGCGGCCGTGTCCTCGGGGACCGGGGCGGTGATGATCTCGCGTTCGCCGACCGTGGACGCCGGGAGGGAGTACAGGAAGCGGGCCAGCAGTCCGCGTCCCTCGAATCCCTTCACCTTCCCGATGTCCCGCAGGACGTCCGGCTGTACGGCGAGGCCGACCGTGAGGGCGGGGTGGTCGATGTACTCGCGGCGGGTCTGCCGGTTGACCCTGAGCCGGTCCCCGGCGTGCCCCTTGAGGAAGACTTCCATGTTGGGGGCGCCGCTGGAGTAGCGTCCGGCGATGATGTCGAAGATGCCGCCCTCCGCGCTCATCACCGAGAGCCGTCCGCCCTGTTCGGCCATGAGCGAGGTGACCGTCTCGACTGTCGAGTCGTCGGCCAGCAGTACCGGTTCGGCGGGGACGGTGAGCGTGTCGGCGGTCTGCGCGAGGCCCACGGCGGTGGCCACCATGTCGTCGCGCTTGTCGCCGTCGGCGGACGCGGCCTTGGTCGCGGCCTTGTCGGCTGCTTCCTTGGCCAGACGCGCGGTCAGTTCCGCTTCGACGATGACCGGCTTCATCGCCGTCTTGAGCTGCTTCTCCGCCTCATAGAGGGGGTTGGTCAGCAGCGCGAAGACGGCGGACTTGCGGTTGGCGGGCGGGAGCGCGACCACGGTGTAGAGGTTGGTGGGCTCGCGCCAGTTGCCGCGTACGTGGACCACGGACCGGCCGCCGGCCGCCGTGGCGAGCACCGCGAGGGCGATCGATCCGGCGAGGTCCACCGGGGTCTGCGTCTCCTGAGCGACAGCCGCCACGAACTCCCCCAGCCAGGCGGGGAGGACATGGGCGGGGAACGGCGGGCGCTCGCGGCGGCCGGTGAGGGGAATGGGGTCCTCCCACACCTCGGGGGCTGTGTCGTCCTCGCCGGGCGGGTCTTGCAGGGCGGGCAGTCCGGCCCACAGGTCGGGGCTGTCCACAGGCTGTGGAGTCATGAGGCTGTCCTCCCTTCGGCGGTGGCGGTGTGCGGGTCAGGACTAACAGCGATATGGACGCCCTTGCGGGCGGCGACGTCCGGTTCGCCCAACGGCCGCCGTGGCGAACGCTGTACGGCACCCTGAGGGCCGTTCGCGGGGGTTCGGGATGTTTTGTTCATGCCGCGCGCTCCACAGCCGTCTCAAGGCCGTTGGCGACCGCGCGGCGCGCGTAGCCCTCGGGGACGCCGACCAAGACGGCGGCGGTGACGATCTCCTCGCCGATCGCCGCGAGGCCGCACGGCCCGGGGCAGGCGGTGTGCTGTGCGGCGAGGAAGCGGGCCACGCCGAACGCCTGCGATCCGGCGCCGGATTCGGTGCGCGAGCGTACGAGGGCGAGGCCGCGTTCCAGGCCGGTACGGACGTAACCCTCGGTGTGGCGGCACCCGGTGGCCACGCTCCGGTCCCACGGGGCGCGGGCGGGGAGAGAAGAGGCCACCCCGCGCCGGGCGGGGGTGGCCTCTTCCTTCACGACCAGGGCGCGCACGGCCGCCGGGAGGACGCCCATGCGGCCGGTGCCGGGACCGAGCCAACGGGCGTACTGCATGCGGGACTTGACGTCGACACCCGGCCGCACCGCGTTCGCCGACGGCATGACGCCCTGGTAGAGCCAGTGTTCGCCGCGCGGGGTCAGCACGGTCCGTGTCGCGGGCAGTGCCCCGCGGGCCCAGTCGACGGCCGCCGCGTTGTCGAGGTCGACGACCGTCAGCCCTGCCCCGCCGGGGTGGTAGGCGAGGGCCACCGCCTCGCGCCACACCGGCGCCCACGCGGGCGAGGTGAGGACGGTGGGGTCGGTGGTGGCGGCGGCCCACGCGTGGCATGGCGCGGGGCACTGGCAGGGACCGGCCGCCTTCATGTGGGGCCGTCCGCCGCACGCGTTGTCCTTGCAGGTGCGGCAGTTGCCGAACGGGACCTTGCCCGCCCGCAGGGGCAGGACGGGGACACCGGCCGCCGCGAGGGCGAGGGCGGTGTGCAGAGGGCTCCCGTCCGGGTGATTCCCGTCGAGGGGGCGCCGGGCCTTGCCGGTAGCTGTCATGCTGGAGGTCTCCTGATTCTGTTTCGTCGGGACTGGAGACCGGGGGCGGCGGGTTGTCCTTGTCCGGGAGCCGCCGCCCTCGGGTTAGCTACCTGGTGCCGCCGGCGCGGCGGATCAGGCTCGCGATGGTCGCCACAGTGGGGTAGTCCCACCCGGCGATCCAGTCGACGATCCGCCGGTCGTAGGTGCCCAGTTCGACACCCGCCCTGTCGAGTTCGGCGAGCAGTGCCTCACGCTGTGAGGTCTCGGGCGAGTAGCCGAACGGGGCCTTGTCGAGGGGGCCGTCGGCGATGGGGTCGTTGGCGCGGAAGGTCATGGGGCTCCTGTCGGTCAGAAGGGCGGTTCGTCGCTGTAGCCGCCGGGCCCCCACGGGTCACGGCCGGTGTCGCGACGGCGCAGCCACCGGGGCCGGTGCGGCAGGGGAAGCAAAAACCAGCGCAGGTTGTCGTGCCAGCACCCGCAGGGCTCCCAGTCGGTACCGGCGTACTCGCCGGTGTGGTCGCCGTAGTCGTACTCGAACCCGCCCTCGCCCTCGCAGTCGCGGCAGTCGGGGCGCGGGGTGTCGGTCAGGACCAGGGCCCGGCGAGGCCAGTGAGCGACCTGAATGCGCAGTCGGGTCACGGAGGTTGGTCTCCCTCGTTCAGCGGCGGTGGTCGTTGTGGGTGCGGGCGAACAGCCCGCGCGTGTGGGTGGTGGTGTGCTCCTGATGGACCGGCCCGGTGTAGTGGTGGTGGTGCTCATCCGGCGCGGCCTCGCCGATTCGCCTGAACAGGCGGGCGAGGGCGAGGACGGGCACGGCGACGGCGGCCGGGGCGGCGCAGATCATGCCGATGACGGCCGGGTCAGCCTCCCGGGAGGCGATCAGCACCCCGATCGCAATCAGGCCGGGCGGGACGGTGGCCAGTCCGGCGGTGAGCATGAGGCGGGAGGCGTCCACGGCCCGCTGGGACATCGGCGGCACCCCCGGCTGCACGACCGGCGGCATGTCGCCGTGCGCGGGCAGGGGGCTCGTGTCCCGGTAGGAGGTGGGGATGACGGGGGCGGGCCGGTAGGCGTCGGCGATGATGCGGGCGGCCTCGGTGGCGGCCTGGTCGTCCGTGAGCGGGACGCCGGTGCGAACCGGGGCGGGGCTGGGCTCGTTCACGGGAGCCTCTCCTTCAGTTGCCGAGGGCGGACAGGGCGTCGGCGGTCGCCTTGACGAGGCTGACGATGGGGTCGTACGCGCCGGTCCCGGCGGCGAAGAACCCGAACAGGAACAGCACGATCGCGGCACCGCCCCCGGCGGACTTGGTCTTGACGGCGAGGGCGGACGCGGCGCCGAACAGCAGCACGGCGGAGATGTCGAAGATCACGGGGTGCCTTCCGGGCGGGCGGTCAGGGGGTGTCGGTGCCCGCGCGGTAGATGCGGGCCCAGCGGTTGTAGAGCCAGCGGCCGACGCGGATGCGCTTGCCGGTGGCCTTGCAGCGGCGGCAGTCCTTGCCGCGTTTCAACCGGCCTTTGCGGTCGGTCTTGAGCTTGTGGCCCATGCCACGGCAGCGGCGGCAGTCGCCGAACGGCGAGGCCGCACACAATCCGATGTAACCGAGCGTGACCATGAGCAGGCAGGCGATAGCAAGGAGCGGGAGGGTCATGAGGTGCCCTTCCAGGCTGTTTCCGGGGGTTTCCGCAGGTGGGGTGCTATCCGCTAGATCGCAGATGGGGTGCGGTTTGGGGTACTAGCGGGGGTGCTACCGGTAGCAGGCACACCTGCTACCGGTAGCACCTTGCCGGGGCTATGCGGCGCCCGGCTTTTCGTTACGCTCCGCAATCACCTTGAGGATGTCGGCGCGGACGATGCCCCGCCGGGTGGTGCGGGTGCCGTCCTCGGTGCTGCCCGCGACGTCGCGGGTCCTGATGCCGTGCGGCTTGAGCGCGCTGGTGACGTTCTCGCCCTTCCACCCGCCGTAGACGTCCGGCCGGAGTTCGGCCAGGCGGGCGGCGATCCGCTCGTTCCACACCCGCTCTTCCGCCTCCGGCACCACCGCGACGACGTCGGCGAGCAGGTCGTAGGCGGGGCCGGTGACCGTCTCGGGGTCTTCCCCCAGGGCGAAGCCGGACAGTAGTCCGGCCTTCTGGCGGATGGTGCGGGCGCGTTCGGCGATCGCGTCGGCGCCCGGGGCGTCCACGTAGACGGAGGAGACGATGCGGGCGTCCGAGCCCTCGCCGACGAAGTAGTGAATGCCCTTGTCACCCCAGGCGAACATGGTCGCCCGCACGCCCCGCTTGTAGGCGGAGGTGCCCAGCACCATGTCGTTCTCCGTCTGGCCCATGACCTTCAGGCACCACCGGGCGGACGCGTTCGCGGAGATCCCGGTGGGCAGCGACTTGGCGTCCGGGCGCTGGGTGGCCAGCAGCATCACGATGCCGGTGGCCGGTCCGCGCTTGACCAGGTCGGTGGCGATCTCCTCGAACTCCTTGCCGTGCTCGGGGTGCTCGAACAGCACCTGGCACTCATCCACCCCGACCACGATCGGGTGCAGACCCAGCGACCGCTTGTCCGCGAGAGCGCTGGTCACCTTGTTCTCGGGGCAGATGTCCCTGGGCAGCGAGCGGATCACCTTCACGCGGCGGCGCAGTTCCTCGCGCAGGGCGCGGAAGTCACCGAGCACGTAGAGGATCGCTTCGTCGTCGTCGCCGGCGGCGTGCCGGTGGGAGACGTTGTTGCCGACCGGGTCGAGGTCGCCGGTGCCCTTCATGTCGAAGCTGTGCACCTCCGCACGCGGATCGAGCGCGGCGATCAGCAGAAGCAGCCTGAGCAGGAAGGTTTTGCCCATGCGGGGGATCGCGCCGATGACTCCGGCGATGAACATCAGGGTGATGTCGACCCAGCGTCCGCGCTGGTCGGTGCCGAACGCGACGGGCTTGAACAGGTCGACCGTGCCCGACTTGGCCAGCGGCCAGGCGGGCTTCTTCGCGGTGTTCATGTCCTGGTCGCCCACCCACAGCACCAGCCGCCCCGGGTGCTCCGGGGCGGCCTCCGGCCACACACACCCCAGCGGGCGGCGCAGCCCGGAGGCGAGGCGCTCGCGCTTCTCGATGATGTCCGTGACCGTCACGCCGTAGGGGAGTTCGCCCGTGGCCCGCCAGCCGGGCCCGTCCCGGGTGATCGGAGCGGTGAACTCGAACCCGTCCCGGCCCTTGGCCTGCGCCTGGCTGATCGCCGGAATACCCAGCGCCCCAAGCGCCCGCAGCACGATGTCACTGGTGAGCTTGGACGCCTTGGGGATCTCCACCGCGCGGTGGATGACGGGCTGGTCGGCCTTGCGGCCGTTCATGCCCAAAGCGAGCACCAGGGCGCCGACCGAGACGGCTTGCAGCCAGTCGGGGGCCAGCACGTACAGGGCGAGCGCCAGACCGAAGCCGACGAACATGCCCAGCACCATGACCAGGGTCCGCAGCCGCACCCGGCCGTCGCGCTGCCGCGACAGCTTCAGGTACTCCGCCGCGTCCTCGCGGCGCACGGCCGCCAGGCGTACGGGCTCGCCCTCGCGGTCGGCCGCCCACCGCATCGTGCCGCCCACGAACTTCGCGGCCCCCGACGGGGCTTGCATGGTGAGGCGGGCGGCGTAGACCGGGGTGCGCAGCACGTGGTACCCGGCGGTGTGGGCGTAGTGGCGGGCCACCCACGCGGACGCGGTCTTGAGTTCGGCGACCGAGCGCAGCCACAGCGGGATCACGTCGCGGCGCTTGGCGGCGGCGAGGCGACCGAGGTAGCCCGGACCGGCCGCCTTCACGGCCGGGTCGTCGACCAACCGCTGAGCGGTCGGGTCGGCCGACTCGTGGTCCGACTCACCCGGGCGGGAGTCGGCCGACGGGTCGGCGTCGGGTCGGGTGGTCGGGTCGGCCGACTCGGCACGGGCCGACCGTGCCTTGTCGAGGTCGACCACCTCGCCCCCGGAGTCGGGCCGGGCGTCGGCGCTCATCTCGGCTTCGAGTCGGTTGAAGAGTTCGTTGTCGTCGTCGGGGTGCTTCACTGAGAGTCCTTCCGAGAGGTAGGGATGACGGGGCCCGGCCGCTGTCTTGGCGGGCAAGGCCGGGCGCCCGTTCTTGAACTGCGAGACTTTCGCGGTGGAACGCTGGGGACCAGGGACAAGACCCACTACTCGGTGCCGAGTAACGGTGCCGATTGGGGCCGTAGTAGGACGCGTTGTCCTAGTCCGGTGAGCAGTTGTCCCCCAAGGGTGGCGCCGCTTCAGGGAAGGAAGTGACACAGTTTGTATCTCTCTTTTCCCTTGACACGGCGCTGCCGACTACAGGTCGAACAGACCGTCCTGTTCAGCGGTTGATGCCGCCTGCTGTTTCCATGCGAGCCGCGCGGCGGCGGCGTGGCAGTCGGGGCACCACGCGCGCAACTCGCTCGCCGCCAGACTGGCGGCGGCTACGTCGGTGGTGAGCGGGTCGACCGAGGCGGCCATCAGCCTGACCAGTCGGCCGTGCTTGCTGGTGTGGTGGTCGTGCTCGCGGGGGCACCGGCCGTCGGTCTTGCCGTGCGGGTTGCCGCACTGGCCGGTGCACTGGCAGCGGTAGCCGGCCGCCTCCATGACCGGCAGCCAGGTGCTGGCGGCGGCGAGGGGCTGTGACTTCATGCCGCCGCCCTCCCCCATGTCGCGGGCTCGCTGCGACTGAGCAGGATGCGCAGGGCGGCGACGGCTTGCGGCCAGACGACGCCGTTGCCGAGCGCGGTGAGCTGGCGGGTGCGGGACAGGCCGGGCACGGCGGTGACGTGCCCCTCGGGAACAGCCATGAGCCATTCCACGAACGGCGGGTTCAGCCGTCCCAGAGCGTCAACTGGCCCGGGGGCGGGGCGGCCGATGACCGCCTCCCACCGCCGGATCGCGTCGGCGTACTCGCCCCAATCTGGTGCGCGGCCGACGGCAGGGTCAAGTCCCCCTTGCCCCGGCGCTGATTGGGGCCGCCATTGCTGCCGTCCGTCGCACATGGCGTCGGCAACAGCCGACGGGCCGCGTCCGTCAGCGTCTCCCCGTGCCCCCACGCCGGGTTCGCTCCACTGCTGCTCTTCGCGTCCGTCGCGGTCGGCGTCGGCAGCAGACTTGCCACCTCCGCCGCCAGGCTCTTGCCGTGGGTCCCGGCCTCCTGCGACGGAGACCGCTTGGTCTGCCGGTTCTCGTTCTCCGACGCCCGCGGGGTCGGCAGCAGCGAGACGACGTGCCTCAGGTTCATCCCGCCCTGCGCCGCGTGCCCCGCCCCGGTGCTCTCCGACGTCGACGGCGTCGGCAACAGCGAGGTGACGGCCGTCGGCAACTGCCCGCGCTGCCCACCGCCGCGCCAGTCCCTCGCCGCCGGAGTCGGCAGGCCAGGCGAGGAAGAACAGCCGGTTGCGCTGGTGAGCGGCGCCGATGTCCGACGCGCGTACACAGCACCACTCCGCATCGAACCCGATGCGGGCAAGGTCACTGAGCACGGTGTCGAAGCCGAGGGAAAGGTGCCCTGCGACGTTCTCAAAGACCGCGATTCGGGGTCGTAGAACCCCAAGGGCGCGGGCGATGTGCGGCCAGAGGTGCCGGGCATCTTCAGTTCCCTTCCGTTTGCCCGCAGTACTGAACGGCTGGCACGGATAGCCCCCGGTGAGGATGTCCACCGGCTCGACGCCGTGCCAGTCCAGGGCGGTGATGTCCCCGAGGTTGGGCACCTCGGGATGGTGGTGGGCGAGGATGAGCGCGGCGCCGGGGGCGTTGTCCGCCACCCACGCCAGCTCACCGCCGAACACGTGCCGCACGGCGATGTCCAGACCGCCGTAGCCGGTGCACAGCGACCCGATCCGCAGCGCGCTCATGCCGCCGCTCCCCCGGCGTCGGGGGTGTCGACGGCGTGCAGGCCGGGTCCGTCGGCGCGCTCGGTCCTGAGGGTGTCGCGGACCTGGCGGGCGCTGGCCTGCGAGATCCGCAGGGTAGTCCGCAGCCGGTCGGCGGTCAGCTCCGCCTCGGGCCAGTCGGCGGTCACCGTACGAGCCTCGGTCAGCACCGCCTCGAACGAGCGCGGCGGGGTCTTGGCCTTGGGCGCCGGGCGGCGACGCGGGCCGGGCGCCTTGCCGGTCTCAGGAGTCGAGGGCGGCCGGGCGGGGGTGGCCTTCTCAGGTACGGCGGGGGCGCGGTCGCCCATGCGGAGCATGACCCGCTCGCGCCGGGGCGTCTTGGACCGCCAGTGCCGCCCGTAGCGCTCGCGCAACTCCGCACGGGCCAGCAGGCGTTCGCGCTCCATCTCCAGCGCGACGGCGTAGGAGGTGACCTCCCACAGCGTCATCCGCCGCCACAGCGCGAACGTCGAGGCCGGGGCGAGCAGCCAGCGCGAGACGCGGATCTTCTCCATGCGCCGTCCGATGGCGGCGCCGATCCGCACGGCGTAGACGTGCGCGCCGATCTCGGAAAAGACCACCCACAGCAGCGGCATGGTGCCGTGCGCGACCTTCGCCCACAGGTCGGCTCCGGCCGCGACGTTCAGGCCGCAGGTGATCAGGGTGAGCACCCAGGGCACGAACCGCACCCACGCAAGCGCCATGTCCATCCGGATCAGCAGCAGGTTGGCCACGGTGAACACCGGAATGGCCACGTCGATACCGACGGGGAGCATCCACGGCTCACCGAACCCCCACCGCAGCGCGGCGGCGGACACGGCGTCGAAGGAGGAGATCAGACCCAGCGCGCCGACCCCGGCGGCGGCGAGCGCCCCGAGTCCGGCAAGGCCCATCTCCGGGCGGGTCAGCGGCGGCACCCCCGAAGCGGGCACGCCGACGGCGGGGGAAGAGCTTTCGGCACTCATGCCGCTTCCCCCGTCCCGGCCCGGTGGCCGCGAGCCGAGCGCAGGAACGGCACGGTGCGGGTCAGAGCGTCGGCGTACAGGGCGTCCCAACCGGCGATCTCGTCACCGGCCGCCGCTTCCGCGACCAGGTCGGCAAGCACGTCACGGGCCGCGTCCTCGCGGGCCGCGCGCTCGCCGTCCGTCTCGAACTCCAGTGGGCCCCGGAACAGGTCGACGTCGATGCCGAGCGCCAGTTCCGCAAACTCCAGGTCGCCGAACGCCTTCTGACCGGCGACGAAAGTGCGCATACGCATGGTGGGATCTCTCCTTGATACGTCGGGAAGGGCGCGGGGCGGTCGGTTGTCCTGTCCGGGAGCGACCGCCCCGCGAAGAACGGGGGTCAGACGGTGGTGATGATGAGCGCGGCGACCAGCAGCCACAGGTGGTGGAAGGACTGGTCAAGCGCGTACGCGCCGGTGCCGATGTGCGGGTTGTCGTCGCGGCCGGCGCGCGGGGCACCGAGCCGGTAGAACTCGCCCTTGCCGGTCACCCGGGCGAGCCACGCGAGCGTGGTGCGCCGGTCGGCCCACCAGTGCGTGACCGCGTCGACGGCGAGGCCGACGACGGTGCCGGGCACCGACAGGTGCAGGCCCAACAGCGCGGCGGCCGGGATGAGCACGGCGAGTTTGGTGAGAGTGAGGGTGGCGACGTGCCGGGCGTCCGCGAGGCGGCCGACCCAGCCGGGGCGGCCCTTGTGCGCGGACTGGTGAGAGGTCTGCACCCAGTGGTCCCCCACGCTGTGGGCGACGTACAGGGCGATGAACACGGCGGCGAACGTGGCAGCCATCGGGCGACTCCTGGTCGAGGCGGAAGGGCCGGGCGATGGTTCAGCCGTTGCGGACGCGGCCGGAGACGGTGTTGGCGGACACGCTCAGGTGACGGGCGCCGGAGAGGCGGACGTCGCCGGAGACGCTGTGTGCGCTGACGTGCCCGGAGGCGCCGTTGGTGGCCTGCACCTCGATGTCTCCGGAGGTGGTGCCCAGGGTGGCGGCGCGGCCGTCGTACAGGTCGATGTCGATGTCACCCGACACCGCGTGCGCGGTGATCTGCCCGGTGACGCGGCCGACGTGGATGTCGCCGGAGGTGGTGTTGGCCCGCAGCTCGCGCACCCCGTCGGCGTCCAGGTCGCCGGAGACGGAGCGGAACTCGATCCGGTCGACGTAGCCGAAGACTTCGGCGTCGGCGGACTGCGAGACGACCGCAAGGGAGGAATGCGGGGGCAGGCACACCGTGGCCTCAACTGGGCTGACGGTCTGCATGCTGTTCATGCCGCCGGACACGACGCGGCCGTTGATGATGGTCACGCCGGTCATCGAGCCGTAGACCGTGCTGACGTTCTGCACGATGCGGTTGCCGCGACGGCTCTGCACCATCACGTTGCCGGGCATCTCCGGCACCTCGATACCGAACGCCTGCCCGTTCTGCGTGCTGCGGGCGCGGTTCACGGCGTCGGCCGCCGGGCCGGTGGTGTCGTCGGTGCGCAGCACCATGCGGGCGGTGATCAGGCTGTCGAGCACCTGGACTCGGACGCTGCCGACCGGCAGCGACAGGCCCAGCACGATGGGGCCGGAGGTCTCGGAGACGAAAACGCGCTCGGTCATGGGCTACTGCTCCTGACTGCGTCGGGAAAGGAAGACCGAGCGCGGCGGGATGTCCTTGTCCGGGAGCCGCCGCGCTCGGTAAGCAGGCCAACGCCGCACGAAGCGGCAGGCCAAGTGCCCCGGGCCCGATCCGATCGGGCGCCCTCGCGGCTGGTTGCCGGGGCCGTTGCTGAGTCGATGAAGCGCGAGGGGCTGGCCCTCGCGAAGGTGCTGCGGATTCAGATCACGCAATGCCGTCACCGCCCCGAGGGGCGGATCCGGGCAGGTCACCCGGCCCGACATGGTCGGTCGGGATGGTGACCCGCACCCATCGACCACCCGTGTTCAGGTGGCTGGGTCGGCACTCTGTTGAGTTCTCAAGGAACCGGCGCTTCCTTCGTACTGACCCCTGCGGGCTTTCCTCCGGACGCTGTGTTGCAGTACCTGTTTTACAGGTACTGCATAGGGGCCCGTCAAGTACCGCAACGGAACCTCTTGCGCTTTGCACCGGGACTTCTTGGCGCACAATCAGAATCGCCCCAGGTCAGGGGACTTGGTCACCCCCTCCGTGGACACCTCAAGGACATCCGGATACCTTCAAGAGGTCCCAAGACGTCCCACCGGGGGTGCAGATGTCCAACGAACGTTTGCGGTCTGCCCTGTTGGCGAGCGGCATGACGATTCAGACGCTGGCCGAAGAGATCGACGTAAACCCGAAGACCATCGAACGCTGGATCACGAAGGGAAAGGTTCCGTACCGGCGACACCAGTACGCGACGGCCACGGCGCTCAAGGTCGATGTCACGACGTTGTGGGACGACGACCGAGCTATTGAGAGTGCGGCGGACCTGACGAAAGCCGAGATCGTCACGGTCTACCCGCATCGGCACACGGTGCCGCCTGGCCTCTGGCGAGAGATCTACGGCCGGGCGCGGCAGAACATAGACGTGCTCGTCTACTCCGGACTCTTCCTCTCCGAGGACCCCGTGTTTCACGACCTCGCCAAGGCGAAGGTTGAGGCAGGCGCCCAAGTGCGCATCCTGCTTGGGGACCCCGACTGTGCGGCAGTACAGCAGCGCGGCATAGACGAGGGTCACCGGATCATGGACGGCAAGATTCGAAACGCCCTACTGCACTACCGCCCGCTCGTCAGGAGCCATCCTGCGATCGGACTCCGGCTGCACGATTCGACGCTCTACAACTCGATCTACCGGTCCGATGACGAGATGCTCGTGAACCCCCACGTCTACGGCATCGGCGCCTACATGGCCCCTGTCCTGCATCTGCGCCGCCTGCCCGGTGGCGGTCTGTTCGACACGTACGCGAATAGCATCGAACACACCTGGGAGAACGCCCGGGCGATCGCGGCCGAAGACATTCCGAGCATCACAGGAGCCTGACCATGGGACGCATTGACTACCTGCACGACCCCGACGCCCCGCCGGCCAACTCGGTGGTGCCGTCGGTGGTCGCGTTCGTACAGAACGACGCAGGCCAGGTGCTGATGATCCAGCGCTCGGACAACGGGCGGTGGGCACTGCCAGGCGGCGGTCACGACGTGGGCGAGTCGATCAGTGACACGGTGGTGCGCGAGGTGTGGGAAGAGACCGGTATCAAGGCGGAAGTCGTCGACATGTCCGGGATCTACACCGACCCGGGCCACGTGATGAAGTACGACGACGGCGAGGTCCGGCAGCAGTTCAGCATCTGCTTCCGCGCTCGGCCGGTCGGCGGCGAGGTACGTACGAGCAACGAGACGACACAGGTCCGATGGGTAGACCCATCGGACCTGTCGAAGTTGGACGTCCACCCCACCATGCGCCTCCGTATCGAGCACGCCATGGACCGGACCCGCCCGGCTCCCTACATCGGCTGACGCTTCGCGGCGGCAACCCGTTCGAGCACGCGGGACGTACTCGCGAGAATCTCCGGTTCGGCGCGACGGATGAACGTCCCGATCAGGCTGTCCGGACCGTAGCGACCGGTGATCTCGTTGACGCGGTCCACCGGATTTGTGGGCGTGCCGTCCGGAGTCGTGTTCATGTCGCAGTAGCAGAGCGCGTCATTGAGTTCAGCGCTCTCCCTCGGGAACTCACCCTCAAGTTCCTCGCGCAGCCCGCGGGCGTCCGCTTCCATCCACGAACAGGAGTGGTGGGCGACAAGGTGCACGACCCGCGCATCGGCGTCCGCGACATCCCGGAGGTAGCGGGCCCCGTCAAGCGGGTGGAAACCCGTCTTGGCGAGGTCCGGTGCGTAACCGATGTCGTGCAGGACCGCAGCCGCCTCCAACAGCTCGGCGTCCGCGCCGAGGATCGGCGCGATGGTGCGTGCGCGCTCGGCGACTCCGACCGAGTGCTTCCAGCGACGCGGCAACGGGTCAGCAAGCAGCGATTCGGCGAGCGGGTAGGCCCACTCCGTCAGTCCCGTCACAGTGAGGAACTCTCCTCTCGATTCGGCAGGGCCCGCACGGTCCGTGCCTTGCCCTGCCCCCCTCCGGACAGCCACCCTGCGGCTTCCAGCTTCTCCAGCGCCTTAGTCACCGTCGGACGCGAGACGTCGAACCTCTCGCACAGTGCGGAAGCGCTGGGGAAGGTTGCCCCGACCTCAAGGCCGTCATCCTCGAAAACGTCAGTGAGCCGTTCCGCGAGGGGCCGGCGGTCGGTTCGCTGTCCTTCCCTGACCACACGCCAGCGTCCGCCCGGCACCGGCTCCGCAGCGCCTTCCTGCTGAAGCACCGCGAACGCCCGGAGAACCACCCCGCGCGAGACTCCGTGATCATTCATGACCGCCGCGACCGACGGCACTTCGGCCATCTCCGGGTCCGCGTCGATCTGCGCCTTGAGTAGACGCGCGATCTTCTGAAAAGTCCCGCGCGGGCTTGCTTGCTGCGACACTCACCCTCCCTGTCCGCGTCTCCCGCCGTCAGGGTCTAGCCTGCCATGCTGAGCGTCCGGACGGAGCGCCCCGAGGGCTGAGTCTTCCGGCCCTGCGCTCCGTCCCTGAGCAGGCACGATCCCCGCCCACTCCGTCTCAGTTTCCGTCTCGTTCGTAGCCGTACGCGGCCGTTCAAAGCCGTTCGCCATGCCCCTTTGGGCCCGGCATCCGTACGGGTCTGAACACTGCCGAACGAGCCCGGATCATGCCCTGACCAGCCCGGACAAACCTGCAAAGCGAGTTACGCGGGTTCGAATCCCGCTACGGCCTCTACTGCACCGGAACGCCTACTGCACGCGGAACGTCTCCCCGTACATCTCCCACCGCAGCGGTGTCTCCAGGTCGAGGTTGCCGTCGTCGAGGAACCGCCGCTGGGTCGTGTCGACGCGGCTGGTGTCGCGCTCGGGGTCTTCGTGCTTCATCGCCTTGCGGTGGAGGTCCAGGAAGACGTCGAGGTAGGTCTTCTCGGTGCCGCCCTGGGACGGGATGTCCGCCTCGGCGATGGCTGTCTCGCGCAGGCCGTAGAAGCCGCGTGGTCCGGTGCCGGGGCCGTGCAGGACCATCGCGTCGTAATAGATGAACTGACCCAGCGTGCCGAGCCCGTCGAGCTTCGCCAGGCGCACGGCGGGGTCGAAGTAGATGCGGTCACGCTCGGTGTCCTGAGCCTTGCGGAAGGCGGCCTTCTGCGCCTCCTTCGCCCAGGCAGTGGTGAATCCCGGGTCCAGGCCCTCGTGGGAGTCGCTGCCGTCGACCTCGCGCAGGGCGGGCAGATAGCGGGCGAGGCCGTTGTCCGGGTGGCTCTTCGTGTAGCGCTCGACGAGCGCGAGCAGGTCGTGAGTGCCGGTGCAGAAGCCGACGATGCCGGCCGTGTAGCCGTTGCCGTCGCCGAGGTCCTCGATGTAGTCGTACTGGCCGCGCCAGTCGAGCGTGGAGTTCTCCGCGGTCGCCAGGATCTGCTGCGCGAGCTCCTTCTTGTCCGGGGCGCCGAGGCCGGGCGGCAGCTTGGCGATCAGGGCGTCGTCCCTCGCCCGTTCCGCCTCCGTTGTCGGTCCGGTTCCGGGCCGGCCCGCCCCGGAGGCCTGGGCTCCGTCGCTGTCCGACAAGTCCGGCAAGGGCGTCGAGCCGCAGCCGGACACCAAGAGGAAGATCGCCGCCATGGCCACCGGGGCGACGGCGCGAAGGAGTCGACGCGGACGATTCATGCCGCACAGAGTACGGGCGGTCGAAAGAGTGCTCGACCGCGGGATTCCGTATCAGGGTGTGATCATGCCGGGGCGCCTCCGCTCAGAGCACCCCGCCAGCTCAGAGCACCCCGCCCTCCTCGTCCCGGAACGCCTCGGTCCAGTAGTGCCGGCCTGCCTGTGTCGTCGTCCCCGTCGGGTCGACGGTCGACAGGACCTGGATCATCGTCGCGGCCAGTTGGTCGTGCGTGTCCGCGGTCAGGCCGTGGGAGAGGTCCTCGTCGATCGCCCGCTCGCGGCGGAGCAGCCAGAGGGCGAAGCCCAGGGTGGAGATGTCCGTGTTGAGGGGGTGGAGGGTGGCGTCGGACTCGCTCCAGTCGAGGACCGCGCCCGTCTCGCCGTCGAGCACGAGGCTGTGGTTCTCGACGAGGCCGCCCAGGCGTATCAAGTGGTCTGCCCGGAGCGGGAGTTCGGCGGAGGGGTTATCGGCGTGGTACTCGGCCAGCGTCGCCAGCGGCACGTCCGTGTCGAGGTGGAAGGGGAAGGCGTCCTCGGGCAGGCCCGTCTCGCGCAGGAAGCGGCGGGTCGCTTCGTGGGTGAGGGTGGCGGGGAAGTCGACGTCCTCGAAGCGGGCCACCTTGCCCCGGCCGAACTCCTGGTCCAGCAGACGGGCCGGAAGGTCCAGGGCGAGCCCGGACAGCGTGCCCGGTCCCGCGACCAGGGACAAGGGCCGGATCAGCGCGGCCATCTTCCAGAACGGCGGCACCTCACCGCCCGTCCCCTCCTGGAACACGGCCAGCAGTTGGCGTGACGCCTCCGCCACCGTCTTCGGGTCGAAGCGGCCGGCGTAGGAGGCGAACTGCCCTCGCAGCGAGGCCAGTTCGTCCGTGGCGTTCGCGAACCGCAGCAGCCGCTCCAGCGACGGCGCGAGCGGGCGGCGGCCCATCAGGTCGGGGCGGTCGTGGAGGAAGTACGTGGTCGAGATCTCGCCCGTCGCGCCGTTCAGCAGGACGGACTCCGTCTCCAGGCCGCGGGGGCCCACCAGTTCGCCTATGACCAGCTGGTCGCACAGGTCCGATGCCAGGCGGTCGGCGTCGCCGGTCGAGTCCGCCACCGTCCTGAGGCCCTCCCGGCTCAGTCCCGAGAAGGTGAACAGGCCGCTGTCGCCCGGGAGTCCGGGTCCCGTCAGCCAGCGGCGCGTCGACGCGTGTGTGACGTACGGATCCAGCTCGGCCTCGGTCAGCGTGATCGTCGCCGGGCCGGCGTAGGTCGTGCTCATGTGTTCCCCCGAATGTGCTTCTCTCACAGTCCCGCGCAGGGCGCGCACAGCTGCCCCGTTCCGGCGGCCGTCCCAGCCGTCCCCCACTGCTCAGAACACTACGCGGCACCACTGACAACGCCCCCGGACCCAACGCGCCCCGGCCCACCGGATCAAGCGCCCCGTCCCAGGAGACGCTCAGACCACCCTCGCGCGTTCCCTTCCGGCCAGGATCTTCGCCACGGTTTCCTCCACCGTCAGTTCCGAGGAGTCCACCCACAGCCCGATGCGCGGCGTCTTCGCCCGCAGCGCCCCGTCCAACTCCTCGACCGTCCAGGCCCCGTACCCCGTCTTCGCCCGCCCTGCCTCCCGCTCCGCGACGGCCTCCGGGCTCGGCGCCAGGACGACCACGTGCAGCGGGCGGGTGCGCACCAGTTGGACGTACGCCGTCAGGTCCGCGCCCAGCACCACGTCCTGCACCACGGCGGTGAAACCGGCTTCGGCGTATGCGTCCGCGGTCGCCGCCGACAGCCGGTACCGAAGCCGGAGTTGGGCCTCGCCCTCGCCGCCGATCTCACCCTCGCCGCCGGGCTCGTACTCCTCGCGCCCGGACACGATCATGCGCCGGAACACGTCACCGCGGACATGCGCCGCCCGCGGCAATCTCCCCCACTCTCGGCTTCGCTCGAGCGGGAGGTACCCCCATCGCCAGCGCCTGCGCGACCGTCGACTTGCCGGAGGCCATCACGCCCGTGATCAGCACGACGCCGCGCATCACACGAGGTACACGCCGCCCAGCACCACGATGATTGCCGCCAGCAGGAACAGCAGGACCCACACCGCCAACTTGCCCACGCTCGGCGCGGGTTCGTAGCGCGGTTCCTCCTCCGTCTCCGTCTCCGTCTCCGGCGTGCTCACTGTGCCGTCACCACCGCGGCCTGCGGCCGGATCGGCAGCCGGTTGACCGGGCGGCCCGTCGCGGCGCGGACCGCGGCGGCGATCGCGGCGGGCGACGTCACCACCGGCACCGCGCTGACCGCCTTCGCCCCGAAGGGGGCGACCACGTCACGCTCCTCGACCAGCTTCACGATGCGGATCTCGGGGGCGTCCAGGGCGGTCGGCAGGGCGTAGCCGGTGAGGTCGGGATGGCGGATCAGCCCGCGCGCGCTGCGCAGGTTCTCCGTGAGGGCGATGCCCAGGCCCTGGGTGACGGCGCCCTCGATACGGGCCACCAGCTGGGTCGGGTTCAGGATCCGGCCGACGTCCTGGGCGAGCGCCAGCTCCACCACCCGCACCGAGCCCAGCTCGATGTCGACGTCCACCACCGCGCGGATCGCGCAGAAGGCGAGGCCCACGAAGGCGTCGCCCTGACCGGTCTCGTTCAGGGGCTCGGTCGGGTGCGGGCGGCACTGGGCGGTCGCCCACAGTTCCTTGCCGTCCATCGCCTCGGTGACGGTGGTCGACAGGACGCCGTCGTACGACGTGATCTTGCCGTCGGTGATCTGGAGCAGCTCGGTGGACATGCCGAACTTGTGCGCCAGGGGCTGCAGAAGCTGGGTGCGGACCATCTTCGCCGCCCGCTCCACCGCGCCGCCCGACACCCAGGTGTGGCGGCCGCGGCTGCCCGGGCCGGCCGGCGGCTGGTCGGTGTCGACCGGGGCCACGTGGACCTCGTCGATACCGAGGGTCTCCTGGACGATCTGCCGGGCCAGGGTGGTGAAGCCCTGTCCCGTCTCGACCGCCGCGCACAGCACCGTCGCCACGCCGTCCTGGACCCGGACCGTGGCCGTGGAGACCTCGTCCGCGCCCTCCGCGCCCAGCATGTGCACCATGCCCAGGCCGTAGCCGACGCCCCGGCGCACCGCGCCCGGTTCGCCCGCGCCCTCGGGGCCGCCGGGCAGCAGCCACTCGTCCTCGGGGGTGTCCTTGGGGAGCGTGGGCAGCGGGAAGTCCCGTACGGCCTGGAGCAGTTCGGCGACCGGCGCCGGGCAGGTCACCGTCTGGCCGGTCGGCAGGACATCGCCGGTGGCCATGACGTTGCGCAGGCGCAGTTCCGCCGAGTCCACGCCCAGCTTCTTCGCCAGCTTGTCCATCTGCGCCTCGTAGGCGGCGCACACCTGAAGGGCGCCCTCGCCGCGTACGTGGCCGGAGGGCGGGTTGTTGGTGCGTACGGCCCAGCCCTCGATGAACGCGTTCGGGACGACGTACGGCCCGCAGGCGAACGAGACGGCGGCGGCCAGCGCCTCCGACGAGGTGTCCGCGTAGGCGCCCGCGTCGAGCAGGATCTGCGCCTCGACCTTCACCAGCTTGCCCTCGGCGTCGGCGTGGTGGCGGTATCTCAGCAGGGTGGGGTGTCTGTGGACGTGCCCCAGGAAGGACTCTTCGCGCGTCGCGGTGAGCTTGACCGGGCAGCCGGTCTTCAGCGCCAGCAGGCCCAGCGGGAGCTGGAAGCCCTGGTCCTCGCGGTCTGCGGTGGCGCCGGGGACGCCGGTGACGACGACCTTCACGCGCTCGGGTTCCAGGCCGTAGCAGGCGGCGGCCGTGTCGCGGTCGGTGTGCGGGTCGGTGGAGGCCACGTACAGCTCGACGCCGCCGTCGGGGCGCGGCACGGCGAGGCCGGCCTCGGCGCCGATCGGGGCGGGGTCCTGGCGGCCGATGCGGTAGAGGCCCTCGACGACGAACTCGCCGGCCGCGTCCGGGTCGCCGTGGCGCAGCGGGATGTGCCGGATCAGGTTGCCGTCGGGGTGCAGGGGCTCGGCCTCGAAGGCCTGCTCGGGGTCGGTGACCGGGTCGAGTACTTCGTACTCGACGATGACGGCGGCCGCCGCCATGCGCGCGGTGTCGGGGTGGTCGGCGGCGACGGCCGCGAGGGGCTCGCCGTGGTGGCGCACGACCTCGGAGGCGAACACCGGACGGTCGGCCTTGCCGCGGCCGTGGACCGGACGGCCGGGCACGTCCTCGTGGGTGACGACGGCCCGTACGCCGGGCATCTCGCGCGCGTGGCTGGTGTCGATGGACACAATGCGCGCGTGCGGGTGCGGTGAGCGCAGTACGGCCGCCCACAGCAGGCCCTCGGCCCACAGGTCGGCCGCGTAGGGGAAGGTGCCCTCGGTCTTCGCACGGGCGTCGGCGGCCGGCAGAGCGGCTCCGAGGCCGTGCGGGATCGGTTCGGGGGCGGGGGCTGCCTCCGCGGCGGTGGTCGCGGTGGCGGCTTCGTCGCTCACGCCTGGCCTCCGTCCTGTCCCTGTCCATTGCGGTACGAATGGTCGTGCCGTTCGACGGGTTCGAACGCCGACGGGTTGACGCCGCCGGCTCCCGGACCCGCCTGGTGCGGAATACGTGCCTCGTCCGCGTCCGTCTCAGTGTCCGCCGCGGAGTGTGCCTCGCGTTCCGCGACGACCTCCTTGACGGCCTCCACGACGCCCCGGTAGCCGGAGCAGCGGCACAGGTTGCCGCACAGCGCCTGGCGGGTCGCCATCTCGCTCGGCGCCGGGTTGCCCTCCAGGAGGTCGTGCAGGGTCATCGCCATGCCCGGCACGCAGAAGCCGCACTGCACGGCGCCGCACCTGGCGAGCGCCCGCTGCACGTCCGAGGGCTGTCCGTCGACGGCCAGGCCCTCGACCGTACGGACCTCGCTGCCGGCCGCGGTCACGGCGGGCACCAGGCAGGAGGCGACGAGCCGTCCGTCGACCTGCACGTTGCAGGCTCCGCACTCGCCTTGCGAACAGCCGTCCTTGGCACCGGCGAGACCGAGCCGCTCACGCAGCACGTAGAGCAGGGACTCGCCGATCCACGCGTCGGTGACGGGGCGGTCGACGCCGTTGACGCGCAGGACGTAGGAGGCGAGGGGGTGTTCCTCGCCGGAGGGCGGGGGCGCGGCCTCGCCGTCAGGGGTCCGCGCACTCTCCTCGTCGGCGTCCGTCTCCAAGGCGTGCTCGACGGGAGGCTCAGCGGCCTCCTCAACGGCCTCAGCGGCCCCCTGGGCCTCCTCGGACGCCTCGTCCGGATCTCCGGCCTCGCCGCCCCCGTGAGCGGCCTGTGAGGCGGCTACCACGGGTTCGGCGGGCGCTTCGGCGTACGGCGGCTCGGTGGGAGCTTCCGGTGCTTCGGCGTACGACGGCCGGGCGGGCGCCTCGGGCGCGTGCGACCGGGGCTGTTCGTGGTCGTGTCCGGCCGGGCCGGGCTCGACGGGTGCGTGGGTGTCCGGGGCGAACCCCTGCGGCGCGTGCGCGTCCGAGGCGAGGCCGCCTTCGCCGGGGGCGTGCGCGGCGGGCTGCTCGTGCGCGTGCCCCGCCTCCGCCGAGGGGTCGGCCGCGGGCACCTGCTGCGCCCACGGCTGTCCGGCACCCTCCGTCGCCCACGGAGCGGGCGCGCCGCCCGGGAGCGTGGCCGGCGGGGTGCCGCCCCACTGCTCGACCAGGGACGACGTGGTGAACTCGCCCGATTCGTCCGGCAGGTCACCGCCGGCGACGGGGATCGACCACTGCCCGGTCACGTCGTGACCCGGCGCCGGAGCGCCCGTCTCCTCGAAGTTCCACTGTCCCGTGGCGCCCGGGTTGTACGTGAACCGGTCGTTGCCGGCGTCCTGGGGCGCCGCGTTCGGGTCGGGCCACTGGACACCCTCGGCGGGCCTCGCCCAGGTGCCCGTCGCGTGCGGGTCGTTGCCCGCGGGGGTGGCCGGGTTGGCCGTTATCTGCGGCGGCACATAGCCGTGACCGGGTGCGGCGAGCGGGTCGGCGGAGGCGAGAAGGGCGTCGATGCCGCCTTCGGGGAGCTTCACGAAGGCGGTGGCGCCGTCGTCGTAGTCGCCCTGGGGCAGCGGGTCCCAGCGGCCCGCGCCCTGGGGCGTGCCTTCTCCGTGCTGGTCGTCGGTCACGACAGCGCCCTCCCCAGTGCTCGTCGGGCCAGCGCGGCGACGGTGCGCCGCAGGTGCAGTACGGCGGGCGGAAGCTGTTGTACGGAGCCGTCCTCGGCCGGGCCCGGTTCGGGGATGCAGGCCGCGGCGACGTACTCGCCGAAGGCGCTGAGGGCCTCCGGGACGATCGTGCGGTTGTTGTCCCAGTCGATCAGCTGGGCCACCCACTGCTCGGCGTCCAGGGGCCTGAGCGGCATCGGCGCTATGGCGCCCACCGCGCACCGGACCCCGCGGCGGGCGGGGTCGAGGACCAGGGCGACGGACGCGAGGGCCCGGCCCGGGCCGGTGCGGCCGGTCGCCTTGAGGAAGACCTGCGGGGCGTGCAGCAGGGGCACGCGCACGTAGCCGATGAGCTCGCCGGCGCGCAGCATCTCCATGCCGGCCAGCAGGTGCGACACCGGGATCTCCCGGCGGGCCCCGCCCGGGCCCGCGATGATCAGCGTCGCCTCCAGGGCGGCCAGCACCGGAAGCGCGTCCCCGGTGGGGGACGCCGAGGCGATGTTGCCGCCCAGGGTGCCCGCGTTGCGGATCTGCGGCGGGCCGGCGGCGCGCGCGGAGGCCGCGAGCGCCGGGATGAGGGCGGCGAAGTCGGGTCGGCCCATGCGCGCGTGGGTGAGTCCCGCGCCGAGCAGGGCGTGGCCGTCCTGGTACTGCCAGCCGCGGATCTCGCTGATCCGCCCGAGGCCGACCAGTGCGGCGGGCCTGAGCTGTCCGGAGTTGACGGCGGCCATCAGGTCGGTGCCGCCGGCCACGGGCACGGCGGCGGGCATGGCGGCCAGTGCCGCCACGGCCTCGTCCAGCGATGTCGGCAGCGTCACGGCCTGCGCCGCCTGCGGTGCGTGCGTGGTCAAAACCGGCTGCCCCTTCCCGCTGCCCCACCTGGTCCCACCTGTGTTGCCGTACGGTACGTGCTGACAGGGCGGACGTGGCAACTCTGGCACATCTTCGCAGGACCCGAGCGCGGGGGTCCGCTAGGAGGCATTCGCCCACCTCACCAGGGAGATGGTCCGTTTTCGCACGGCATCACCGGTGCGTACTGATTGACACTCTTCGGTAACTCTTGCGGGTTTTCTCCCTTACCTGTTCGGGGGCGGTCCGTCGATCGGCCGGCCGAGCACACCGGGCCGCCGCTGCCACGGCAGGGGCCCCGCCGGCGGCCGGTAGCCGACCCCCAGGGCGTCAAGTCGCCGGTAGTGGACGGCCATCCGCCGCTCGAAGTCGGCGAAGTCCCGTGCCGCCGGGGCGGCCAGGGGACTCCAGGCCACCTCCGCGAAGGCCGCCAGCCGGGGGAAGGTCTGGTAGTCCACACGCCCTTGGTCCTCCATCACCTCGGTCCACACGTTGGCCTGCGCGCCGAGCACGTGCCCGGCCTCCTCGGGCGTCAACTCCGGTGGAACGGGCTCGAACCGATAGACGTCCTCCAGAGTGCGGACGTAGCCGATGGGGACCGGCTCGTCCGCACCCGCGTGCTGCCGGTGGTCCAGGTACACCTGCTGCTCGGGGCACATGACGACGTCGTGTCCGGCCCGCGCGGCGGCGATCCCGCCCTGGTACCCACGCCACGAGGAAACCGCCGCCCCGTCCGCGAGACCACCCTCCAGGATCTCGTCCCAGCCGATGAGCCTGCGCCCGCGCGCGGAGAGCCACGTGTCGAAGTGTCCGATGAACCAGGACTGCAACTCGTCCTCGTCCGCGAGTCCGAGTTCCTCGATACGGGCCTGGACGAAGGGCGACTCCCGCCACTGCTCCTTGGCGCATTCGTCGCCGCCGATGTGAATGAACTCGGAAGGGAACAGCTCCAGCAGTTCCTCGAACACCCCCTCGTAGAAGCGAAGGGTGTTGTCAGTGGGTGCGAGTACGTTCAGAGAGACGCCCCAGCTGTCCCAGACCGAGAGGGAGGTCGTGTCGATGACGTCGGTGTTGCCGAGTTCCGGGTACGCGGCGATGGCCGCCTGCGAGTGGCCGGGTACGTCGATTTCGGGGACGACGGTGATATGCCGCTCGGCGGCGTAGGCGACGATCTCCCGGATGTCGTCCTGGGTGTAGTAGCCGCCGTGCGGCTTCTCCTCCCACAGCGGTGAGGCCCGGTGACCGAATTTCGTCCGCGCCCGCCAGGAGCCGGTCTCCGTCAGCTTCGGGTACCGCTTGATCTCGACGCGCCAGCCCTGGTCGTCCGTCAAGTGGAAGTGGAAGACGTTGAGTTTGTGCGCCGCCATCAGGTCGAGGTAGCGCAGGACCCCATCCTTCGGCATGAAGTGCCGGGCCACGTCGAGCATCAGGCCGCGCCAGCGGAAGCGGGGGGTGTCCTCGACGAATGTGGCGGGTACGAGCCACTGCCGGCCGGGGGCAACGGAAGCCCGCCGGAAGGCATCGGGACCGAGCAGCTGACGGAGCGTCTGCGCGCCCCAGAACACCCCGGCCGGTCCGCCGCCGTGGATGGTGATGTCGTCCCCGTTGACGTACAGCTTGTAGCCCTCCGGGCCGAGGTGGCCGGCGTCCTCGGGCTGGACGCGCAGCCGGACGGGCTCGCCGTCGTCTCCCGCGCCGGGCGGCAGCGCGAGCCCCGTCGCTGCACCGAGCACGCCGCGCAGCCAGCGGGCGGTCGCCTCGGTACCGGGACCGGCGTCGATCACGGTGGCCTCGTCGATCACGAAACCGCCCGCCGAGTCGATGTCCCTCCACGTCGCGGGCGCCGGAATCAATCCCGTCGTCAAAGTCACGTCAGTCCTTAACCGCTCCGCCCAGCCCGGAGACCAGTCGTCGCTGTACGAGTACGAAGAAGATCAGTACCGGAATGGTCATCACCGTGGAGGCGGCCATCACACCACCCCAGTCCGGGTCGTCCGGCTTGTAGAAGACGAGCAGCGCCATCGGCAGGGTCGACTGCGAGGTGTCGCTGATGATGAAGGACTTGGCGAACAGGAAGTCGTTCCAGGCCGAGATGAAGGAAAACACGCTGGTGGCCACAAGGCCGGGGAAGACCAGCGGGAAAAGGATCTGCCACAGGAATCGCGCACGGCTCGCCCCGTCGATGTACGCGGCCTCCTCCAGCGCCTCCGGTACGGCTTTCACGAAACCGCGCAGCATCCAGATCGCGAAGGGCAGCGAGAAGGCGATGTGCGGCAGGATCAGCGCGCCCAGTGTGTTCAGCTGCCCGAAGTCCCGCATGAGGAAGAACAAGGGGATCGTCAGGGCCTCCACGGGCACCATCTGCGCCACCAGAAACATGATCAGCAAGGTGGTCCGGAAGCGGAACCGGAATCGCGTCACGGCGGTCGCCGCGAGAAACGCGATCAGCGCCGAGACGATCACGACCGTGCACGCCACGACCAGGCTGTTGAGGAAGTAACGGCCGAATTCCTGCTGTCCGAAGACCCGCCGGAAGGAGTCCAGGGAGGGCGCGAGCGTCCAGGGCCGGGGCTCGGACGACTCGATCTCCCCGGCCGGTTTGAAGGCGCTGAGCACCATCCAGTAGAGGGGGAAGGCGACGACGACCGCGATCAGCAGCGCCGAGGCCTCGGCGGCCAGCCGCCACGGGCGCTGCACTCTCAGACGTAGAAGATTCACAGTTCCTCCCCCTGCCGGCGCAGCAGCCGCAGGTACACGAGCGTGGCGGCGAGCAGGAGCAGCAGCATCACCACGCCGATCGCGGAGCCGAGGCTGTACTTCGATGACGCGAAGGCCTGCTGGTAGGCGTACACGTTCAGGACGAGGTTCTGGCCGGCGATGCCGCCGCCGTTCGTCATGACGTAGATCTGGGTGAAGACCTTGAAGTCCCAGATGACCGACTGGATGGTGACGACGGTCAGGATCGGCCGGAGCATCGGCGCGAGGACCGAGCGCCAGATGCGCCACTGCGAGGCACCGTCCAGGGCGGCGGCCTCCAGCACCTCGCTCGGGACGGCGCGGATACCGGCGTACACCGTGACCATGACGAACGGGAAGGAGCACCACACCACTTCGAGCAGGACGAGGAAGAAGGCGCTGTAGCGGCCGTACGTCCACGAGTGGTCGCCGAGCCCCAGGACCCGGTTCACGGGCCCGAAGTCCGGGTCGAAGAGGAGCAGCCACACCGTGGAGCCGGTGACGGCCGGGGTCGCCCAGGCGCCCAGCGCGGCCAGCATCAGGACGAGCCGGGGCAGGGCCCGCACGCGGGTGAGCAGTACGGCGAGCGCGCAGCCGACCGCCAGCGTCGACACGACACAGGCCGCAGCGAAGAGAACCGTCGCCAGCAGCACCTGCCAGAACTGCTCGTCCCCGAACAGTTCGGCGTAGTTGCCGAATCCCTCGAAAGTGGTCGGTTCGCCGCCGCTGACCTGGGCCTGGGTGTACTGGAAGAAGGAGATCAGGCCGAGCTGGTAGATGGGGTAGACGAGCAGCCCACCGAGGACAACGAGAGCAGGGGTGAGATACAGCCAGGGTGTACTTATACGCCCCCAGGGGCGCGAGGAACTGCGCGACCAGCCACCGACAACCCGCAGCCGCCAACGATCCGCAAGCCCCGAGCTCTCAGGCACCGGCGTCACCCGGCGGAGCCGAACGCGTCGTTCATCTTGGTCGCCGCGTCCTTCGAGGCCGCCGCCACGTCCTTCTTGCCGCTGATGACCTCCTGGAACATGGTCGGCAGGACCAGCGAGGAGTCGATCTGCGACCAGGCCGGGGAGGCGGGGACGAACTTGGTGCCGGAGGTGAGGGTCTGCACGAAGGGCTTCACGAACGGCTCCTTCGCCGCGACCTGCTGGCGTACGTCCGCGAAGGTGGGCAGGAAGCCCATCGCGTCGAAGAGCTCGGTCTGCGTCTTCTTCGAGGCGAGCTGTTCCATCAGCTCGACGGCGAGCGTGCGGTGCGAGGTGCTCTTCAGTACGCCGATGTTGTTGCCGCCGGCGAACGCCGGGGCGATCGAGCCCGAGGTGACACCGGGCAGCGGCACCACCGCGTACTTGCCCTTCACCTTCCCGGCCTCGACGGCGGTGTGGCTGAAGTCGCCGCCGATCGCCATGGCCGCCTTGCCCGCGGCGAACGCGGTGATGGTGTCGTTGCCGCCCATCCCGGCGCACTTGGCGGCGGGACAGTTGTCGTCGCCGAAGAGGGACGTGTACGCCTTGATGCCCTTCTGGGCGGCCGCGCTGTCGATGGCGGAGGCGTACGACCCGCCCTTGCCGGTGGCGATCTCGCCGCCGTTGGCCCAGACGAAGGGCATCGCGCCGTACATGTAGGCGCCGCCGACGACGAGGCCGTACAGGTCGGGTCTGGCCGCGCGGATCTCGCGGGCGGTGGAGGCGAGTTCGGCCATGGTCTTCGGGAGTTCGAGTCCGAGTTCGTCGAAGACGTCGGTGCGGTAGTACAGGGCGCGGACGCCGACGTAGAAGGGCGCGCCGTAGAGCTTGCCGTCCACGGTGACCGACTGCTTCGCGGTGGGGTCGGTGTCCTTGGCCTCGCTCCAGTCGCCGAACTCCTTGGTGACGTCGAGGAGTCCGCCGTCCTTCACATAGCCGGCCGTGTCGGTGTTGCCGTACTCCATGACGTCGGGAGCGGACTTCGGGTCGTTGAAGGCGGCCTTGACGCGCTGGGCGCGGGTGTCGATCGGGATGTACTCGACGTCGACCTCGGTGCCCTTGTGGGCCTTCTCGAAGGCGGCGACGACGGAGTCGACGACCTTCTGCTTCGGGTCGTTGCCGACCTCCTGGAAGAGCCAGACGCGCAGGGTGCCGGTCTGCTCGTCCTTGTCGGAGGAGGCGTTGTCGGACGTCTGGGGGGCGCAGGCCGTGACGACGAGAGCGGCCAGGAGAAGAGCGGGGAGTCGGGGCGAGAGCTTCATGGACTGATTCCTCCGAGCGTTGCAGCATATGCAATGACGGTTTCGCTCTGCACAACACAACGGAGGCTAGGGACTACATGAACATGCCGACAAGAGGTCTCAACCACTCTGTGACCAGGTGACGCACCCCGTGCAACGACAGAACATGACAAAGGCCCCCGAGGCGCACCAAAACGCGCCTCGGGGGCCACACGGACCTCGGCCGGAAAGGACTGTCACGGCCGGAAGCACTACCCCGGCCGGACCGGCGGGACCGGCCGGGAGGGACTACTTGTCGCCGCCCTTGCCCTTGTCGTCGTCTCCACCGGCGCCCATGGACTCGTAGATCTCCTTGCACATGGGACACACCGGGTACTTCTTCGGGTCGCGGCCCGGCACCCAGACCTTGCCGCACAGCGCCACGACGGGGGTGCCGTCGAGGGCGCTCGCCATGATCTTGTCCTTCTGGACGTAGTGGGCGAAGCGCTCGTGGTCGCCGTCGCCGTGGGACACCTGCGGCGCCGGCTCTACGAGGGTTCCCGTCCCAGTACCTCGCTGCGGCTGGGGCTCAGGCTCAAGAGTGCTCATAACAGCCAGGGTACTGAAGCTCACACGCATCAGTTGAGCGAAGGGTCGTCCGGATACGTTGCCACCATCGCGAGATCGTTGCGCTGGCGGCGCAGGACCTCGCGCCAGAGTCTTTCCGGGGCCGGGGAGGAGACGTCGCCGGGTTCGGACTCGACGACGTACCAGGCGCCCTCCACCAGCTCGTCCTCCAGCTGGCCCGGGCCCCAGCCGGCGTACCCGGCGAAGATCCGCAGGCTGCCCAGCGCCGAGGCGAGCAGTTCCGGCGGGGCCTCCAGGTCGACCAGACCGATCGCGCCGTGCACCCGGCGCCAGCCCAGCGGGGCCCCGTCGACGGACGCCCCGCCCGGGATGACGGCGACCCCGAGGGCCGAGTCCAGGGAGACCGGGCCGCCCTGGAAGACCACCCCGGGTTCGCCGGCGAGCTCCGCCCAGCCCTCCAGGATGTCCTTCACGTCCACCGGGGTCGGGCGGTTGAGGACGACACCGAGGGAGCCCTCCTCGTCGTGGTCGAGAAGGAGCACCACCGCGCGGTCGAAGTTCGGGTCCGCCAGGGCGGGCGTTGCCACGAGCAACCGCCCTGTGAGCGAGGACACCTCGGTCATGCCAGACATGATCCCGCATCTTCCCCATGCGCGGGGAGGCAATGCGGGTTCGCGAGTGAATGCAGCTCAGGGCGCAACGGTGCGCCGCACGCGCACGCCTTGCGCCGGTGACCCCATGTGCCCGGCAGGGAACGGTTCGTGTTGTGACACAGCTATGACGGTCCTGGACCGTCCTTGGGCTTACAGAAGGGGGGTGCGTGGCGATTACCCTTTCCCTCCTGGCCCCTGCCCCCCCCTCATCGGAACGCGAGATACATGACCGTCAACGGCAATGACGACGTACTGCTTGTCCACGGCGGAACCCCGCTGGAGGGCGAGATCCGTGTCCGCGGTGCGAAGAACCTCGTACCCAAGGCCATGGTCGCCGCCCTGCTGGGCAGCGAGCCGAGTCGACTGCGCAATGTTCCGGACATCCGTGACGTGCGTGTCGTACGAGGACTGCTGCAACTGCACGGGGTGACGGTCCGTCCGGGTGAGGAGCCGGGCGAGCTGGTGATGGATCCGACGCACGTGGAGAGTGCGAACGTCGCCGACATCGATGCCCACGCGGGGTCGAGCCGTATCCCGATCCTCCTCTGCGGCCCGCTGTTGCACCGCCTCGGGCACGCGTTCATCCCCGGTCTCGGCGGCTGCGACATCGGCGGCCGGCCCATCGACTTCCACTTCGAGGTGCTGCGGCAGTTCGGTGCGACGATCGAGAAGCGGGCGGACGGTCAGTTCCTGGAGGCGCCGCGGCGCCTGCGGGGTACGAAGATCCGGCTGCCGTACCCGTCCGTCGGCGCGACCGAACAGGTCCTGCTGACGGCCGTCCTCGCCGAGGGTGTCACCGAGCTCTCGAACGCGGCCGTGGAGCCGGAGATCGAGGACCTCATCTGCGTCCTGCAGAAGATGGGCGCCATCATCGCGATGGACACCGACCGCACCATCCGCGTCACCGGCGTGGACCGGCTCGGCGGCTACAACCACCGCGCCCTCCCGGACCGCCTGGAGGCCGCCTCGTGGGCGTCCGCGGCGCTGGCGACCGAGGGCAACATCTACGTCCACGGCGCCCAGCAGCGCTCGATGATGACGTTCCTCAACACCTACCGGAAGGTGGGCGGCGCCTTCCAGATCGACGACGAGGGCATCCGCTTCTGGCACCCGGGCGGCCAGTTGAAGTCCATCGCCCTCGAAACGGACGTGCACCCCGGCTTCCAGACGGACTGGCAGCAGCCGCTGGTGGTGGCCCTGACCCAGGCCACGGGCCTGTCCATCATCCACGAGACGGTCTACGAGTCCCGCCTCGGCTTCACCTCCGCGCTGAACCAGATGGGCGCGCACATCCAGCTGTACCGCGAGTGCCTGGGCGCCTCCAACTGCCGCTTCGGCCAGCGCAACTTCCTGCACTCCGCGGTCGTCTCCGGCCCCACCCGCCTCCAGGGCGCCGATCTGGTCATCCCCGACCTCCGCGGCGGGTTCTCGTACCTCATCGCGGCCCTGGCAGCCCAGGGCACGTCCCGCGTCCACGGCATCGACCTCATCAACCGGGGTTACGAGAACTTCATGGAGAAGCTCGTGGCCCTGGGAGCCAAGGTGGAACTCCCGGGCAAGGCACTCGGCTGACCACAGCCCGATCACCCCGGCCCGGAGCAGCACCGGCCCCGGCCGGGGGTCCGGGGGTTGCCCCCGGGCAGACACAGCATGGAGAAGCTGGTGGCGCTGGGAGCCAAGGTGGAACTCCCGGGCAAGGCACTCGGCTGACCACAGCCCGGCAACCCCGGCCCGGAGCAGCACCGGCCCCGGCCGAGGGTCCGGGGGTCGCCCCCGGACAGACACAGCGCCCGTACATTCGCGTGTACGACGATGGGGCGGCCACCCTCACCGGGTGGCCGCCCCATTCGCGTTGCTGAGCCCCGTACGCAAGTCCCGTCGCGTACGCGAAGGCTTACTTGCCCTTGGCGGCTTCCTTGAGCTTGCTGCCGGCGGAGACCTTCACGCTGTAGCCGGCCGGGATCTGGATCGGGTCGCCGGTCTGCGGGTTGCGCGCGGTGCGAGCGGCACGGTGGGTGCGCTCGAAGGTCAGGAAGCCGGGGATGGTGACCTTCTCGTCGCCCTTGGCGACGATCTCACCGACGGTCTCGGCGAACGCGGCCAGAACGGCGTCGGCGTCCTTGCGGGTGACCTCGGCGCGGTCGGCCAGCGCGGCCACCAGCTCACTGCGGTTCATGTTGTTACTCCCGTGTTCTTCTTGCTGTTGAGGCGTGCCACGCGGCGGAGCCGCACATTGGGCACAGCGAAGTCGATGCTGCCAGGGCCCTCGGACACTACCGGGACCCGGGTCCGTCGCCGGACCCTCGCGCCCAGAGACGCATCCTGCCCCTACCTGCGGCGGGAAAGCCAATCCGGCACCCCCAGGAGTCGTGAGAACACCCTTGGGAGTCACACGAAAAGAGGGCTGAGCCTGGCCGACACGATAAACGTCGGCCAAGAGGGCCGGGTTCCACGACGCGCCGGTGTCAGGCCTGCCGTGGCAATCCTCACAACCGGGCCCGCACCCGCGCGGGATCCCTGGCGGCTACGAGGCCGCGCCCGCCGCCTTCGCGGCCTCCCGCACCGCCCCGGCGACCGCGCCCGCGACCTTCTCGTTGAAGACGCTCGGGATGATGTAGTTCGCGTTCAGCTCGTCCTCGGTCACCACGTCCGCGAGGGCCTTCGCCGCCGCGATCATCATCTCGGTGTTCACCGTGCGGGACTGCGCGTCCAGCAGACCGCGGAAGACACCCGGGAAGACCAGCACGTTGTTGATCTGGTTCGGGAAGTCGCTGCGGCCGGTGGCGACGACCGCGGCCGTCTGGCGGGCGATCGCCGGGTCGACCTCGGGGTCGGGGTTCGCGAGCGCGAAGACGATCGCGTCGTCGGCCATGCCGGCCACGTCGTCGCCGTCCAGCACGTTGGGTGCCGATACGCCGATGAAGACGTCCGCGCCCTGCACGGCCTCCTTCAGCGTGCCCGTCAGGCCCTCGGGGTTGGTGTTGTCGGCGATCCAGCGCAGCGGCGAGTCCGCGGCGGCGTCGACGAGGTCCTCGCGGCCGGCGTGCACGACGCCGTGGATGTCGGCGACGACGGAGTTCTTCACGCCCGCGGCGATCAGCAGCTTGAGAATGGCCGTACCGGCCGCGCCCGCACCGGACATGACGACCCGGATGTTCTCGATCGCCTTGCCCGCCACACGCAGGGCGTTCGTCAGGGCGGCGAGGACGACGATCGCGGTGCCGTGCTGGTCGTCGTGGAAGACGGGGATGTCGAGGGCCTCGCGCAGCCGGGCCTCGATCTCGAAGCAGCGGGGCGCGGAGATGTCCTCGAGGTTGATGCCGGCGAAGCCGGGGGCGATCGCCTTGACGATCGCGACGATCTCGTCGGTGTCCTGGGTGTCCAGGCACAGCGGCCAGGCGTCGATGTCGGCGAAGCGCTTGAAGAGGGCCGCCTTGCCCTCCATGACCGGCATGGCGGCCATCGGGCCGATGTTGCCAAGGCCCAGGACCGCCGAGCCGTCGGTCACGACCGCAACGGTGTTGCGCTTGATGGTGAGGCGGCGGGCGTCCTCGGGGTTCTCGGCGATGGCCATGCAGACGCGGGCGACACCCGGCGTGTAGATCATCGAGAGGTCGTCACGGTTGCGGATCGGATGCTTGGACTGCATCTCGATCTTGCCGCCGAGGTGCATGAGGAACGTACGGTCCGAGACCTTGCCGAGCGTGACGCCCTCGATGTCGCGCAGCTGCTCGACGATCTCGTCGGCGTGCGCGGTGGAGGTGGCCGCGATGGTGACGTCGATCCGGAGCTTCTCGTGTCCGGACGCGGTGACGTCGAGGCCGGTGACCGAGCCTCCGTGGGACTCGACGGCCCCGGTGAGCTGGGAGACCGCGGTTCCGCTCGCGGGCACCTCCAGCCGGACCGTCATCGAGTAGGAGACGCTGGGCGCCGTTGCCATGGCCGACTTCCTCTGCTTTCACCTGTGCGCTGGATGCCGTCCGATCGTCGCACCTACCGTCGAGTAGGCGTTAGCCGGGTGGGATTGCGAACGTTGTGTTCGCGGGCCCGGGGACATGAAAGAGACCCACGTCACGTGGTGACGTGGGCCTCTCCATCGTTCAGTGGCACCGACCCGCCATGCTCGCCTCGCGGCAAGTGGTCGCTCGTAGCGACGAAGGTTGGGCCCGGGGGCTTGGATCGGGCCGGTGCCACACCCAGGCTAACAAACGGATCCCGTAAGTCCCTCCCGTCGCCCGACCGCCACCCCTCAACGACGGCGCTTTGCGCCGGCACCTCCCGATTCGTCCCGAGAGTTCCTCCGGATCAGTCTCTGAGCAGGTCCGGAACTCCGTCGGCGTCCGGCGCGTCCCGCTCCGCCGACACCACCGTGAGCTGCTGCGTCGCCCGGGTCAGTGCCACGTACAGCACCCGCAGCCCGGCCGGTGACTCGTCCGCGATCTCCGCCGGGGAGACGACGACCGTCGCGTCGTACTCCAGGCCCTTCGCCTCCAGGCTGCCGAGCGCCACGACCCGGTCGCCGAGCCCGGCGAGCCACCGCCTGGCCTCTTCGCGGCGGTTCATGGCGACGACGACGCCGACCGTGCCGTCGACGAGGTCGAGCAGCCGGGCGGCCTCGGCCCGGACGGTCTTCGCGAGGGATTCCCGTGCGGGTACGGCCGCGAAGCGTGGCTGTACTCCGGTGGAGCGCACCGCCGACGGGGACTCGGCGCCCGGCATCGCCAGCGCCAGCACCTTCGCGGCCAGCTCGGCGATCTCGGCCGGGTTGCGGTAGTTCACGGTCAGCTGGAAGCGGCGGCGCGGGCGGCTGCCGAGGGCCTCGTCGCGGGCCTCGGCCGCCTCGTCGGGGTCGGACCAGGACGACTGGGCGGGGTCGCCGACGACCGTCCAGGTGGCGTGCCGACCGCGGCGGCCGATCATGCGCCACTGCATCGGCGTGAGGTCCTGGGCCTCGTCGACGATGACGTGGGCGTACTCGACGCGCTCCTGGGCGAGCCGCTCGGCCCGCTCGCGCTGCGACTCCTCGCGGACCGGCATCAGCTCCTCGAGGCCGGTGAGCAGGTCGAGCGGGTCGGCCTCGCGCCTGCGGCGGGGGCGGGCCGGGGTGCCGAGGATCGACTGGAGCTCGTCCAGCATCGCGATGTCGTGGACGGAGAGGCCGTCGCGTCTGAGGGAGCGGGCGACCCTGCGTACCTCGCCGGGGTTCAGGATCCGCCGGGCCCAGCGGCCCAGGCGCCGCTCGTCGGCCATGGCGTCGAGGACGGCCTTCGGGGTCAGCTCCGGCCACCACGCGTCCAGGAACTCGATGAAGCTGTCCTCGGCGCTGACGTCCTCGTCGAAGGAGGAGCGCAGCTCGGCGGCCAGCTCCGGGTCGGTGTGCCGGCCGCCCGCGCCGGACCGCGACCACAGGGCGTCCAGGAGCAGCTTGCGGGCGCGCGGGCGCAGCATATTCACTGGTACGGTGCCGCTGAGCACGTTCTGGCGGATGCGGTCCAGCTCGCCGGCCTCCAGCTCCAGGCGGCGCCCGAAGGCGACCACGCGGAGCCGGGTGGGCGGGCCCGTGGGGGCCTGCGGCCCCGGGTCCGGGTCGTCGAGGGTGAGCTGTCCGGCGGGGGCGTCCGCGCGCGGGGCGCTGCCCGAGCCCGCCTCCAGGGCGCCCCGCGCCGCCTTCCGCAGGACCTTGAGCATGCGGTACGACCCCTTGGCCCGGGCCACCGCCGGCGCGTCGTACAGCGTGGCCTCCGCCCCGTCGACGAGCGAGCCGATCGCGCGGATGGCGACCTGGCCCTCCTCCCCGAGGGAGGGCAGGACGCCCTCGGTGTACGCCACGAGCAGCGGGGTCGGGGAGACGATCAGGATGCCGCCCGCGTACCGCCGCCGGTCCTGGTAGAGCAGGTACGCGGCCCGGTGCAGGGCGACGGCCGTCTTGCCCGTGCCCGGGCCGCCCTCGACATACGTCACGGAGGCGGCGGGGGCGCGGATCACCATGTCCTGCTCGGCCTGGATGGACGCCACGATGTCCCGCATGGTGTGGGTGCGGGCCTGACCGAGAGCGGCCATCAGGGCACCGTCGCCGATCACGGGCAGTTCCCGGCCGTCGAGGAGGGCCTTCAGCTCGGGGCGCATCAGGTCGTCCTCGACGCCGAGCACCCGGCGCCCCTTGGAGCGGATGACGCGGCGACGGACGACCCGCCCCGGGTCGACCGGGGTGGAGCGGTAGAACGGGGCGGCGGCGGGCGCCCGCCAGTCGATGACCAGCGGGGCGTAGTCCTGGTCGAGGACGCCGATGCGGCCGATGTGCAGCGTCTCGGCGATGTCGGCGGTGTTGTCCGGGCGGACCGCGCCCTCCGCCGGATCCACGGCGGTGTAGGCGCCGTCCGGCCCCTTCTCGCCGTCCTTGCCGGGGAGCAGGTCGATACGGCCGAAGAGGAAGTCCTCGAACTCGTTGTTCAACCGGTTGAGGTGGATGCCCGCCCGGAAGACCTGCGCATCCCGCTCGGCGAGCGCGCCGGGCGTACCGACCTGGCCACGCTTGGCCGCGTCGTTCATGAGGAACTCGGCCTCGTGGATCTTCTCCTCAAGGCGCTGGTACACCCGGTCGAGGTGTTCCTGTTCGACGCTGATCTCTCGGTCGCGCACGGAATCGTGCGTGGAGTCCTGAACCGAGTCGACCGCGGTTTCCTGCTGAGCCTGAGCGGCCACCGGGCCCCCTTCTGACGTGCTGGGCAGCCGTCAACCGTACGCGAAGGGGGCCCCGAGAAGCTATGTGCGCGCCCAGTGGATCACACGTTGCCCTTGACGAGCACGTCTCCGTCGAGCGACATGACCTCGAATCCCTTCATCTCGTCCGGGGCGAAGGACGCGCCGCCGACGATGTAGAGCGGGTTCTTGGACTTTTCGGTCTTGCCGTCCGCGAGGCCGTAGCCCCAGGCCGGAACGGACCAGTTGGAGGCCGTCACCCGTTCGCCGTTCTCGCCGATGAAGATCAGGGAGCACTTGAGCGGGCCTTTGACGTTCTTGAGCTCCAGGACGGACTCGGTGCCCCAGTCCTTCTTCGCCAGGGCCACAGTCGCGCTCACGCCCGTCGACGGGTCCGTCGCCGAGACCTTGTCGTCGATGTTGTTGAACAGGTCCTTGGCCGGGGTCGCCGAGAGGATCACGCCCTCCTTGGCGCCGCCACCGCTCGAGTCGCCGCCGGTCGCGGCCGTCGCGGCGATCGGGCCGCCGACGATCAGCGCGGCCGCGGCCGCCACCATGTAGAAGCTCTTGCGGCGCTTGCGGGCGCGGCGCTCGGCGACCTCGTCGACGAGCTTGTTCACGACCCGCGGGCTGGGCTTGGCGGACAGCGACTCACCGATGGCGGGTGTGCCGGAGCCGGGCAGGTCCGCGAGGGCGGCGAGCATCGGTTCCATGCCGGCGAGCTCGTCGAGCTGCTGGGCGCACCATTCGCAGGTGGCGAGATGGGCCTCGAAAGCGGTTGCTTCGGCGTCGTCGAGGATGCCGAGGGCGTAGGCGCCGACGGTCTCGTGCTCGTTCGGACCCGGAGATCCCATCATGGGGCCAGACATACCCGCACCACCCGTACCGAATCCCTGGTTTCCCCCGTACACACTCATCACGCCGTCACCCCCCGCTCCTCCAGTGCCAGCTTCATCGACCGCAGGGCATAGAAGACCCTGGAACGCACGGTTCCACTCGGTATACCAAGCGTCTCAGCCGCTTCATTGACGGTACGCCCCTTGAAGTACGTCTCGACGAGCACCTCCCGGTGAGCCGGGGTCAGGTCGTCGAGCGCGTCGGACAACGTCATCAGCCACAGCGCCTTGTCGATCTCGTCCTCCGCGGGGATGACCTCCAGCGGCGACGGATCGACCTCCTGCGGCCGGGCCTGCCGGCTGCGGTGGCCGTCGATGACGATGCGCCGGGCGACCGTCACCAGCCAGGGGCGTACCGATCCGGTCGCTCGATTGAGCTGGCCGGCGTTCTTCCAGGCACGGATGAGCGTCTCCTGCACGACGTCCTCGGCACGTTGCCGGTCTCCCGCGACAAGGCGGAGCACATAGGCGAGCAGGGGTCCGGCGTGTTCTCTGTAGAGCGCACGCATGAGCTCCTCATCAGGTTCCGAGGGCTGGGACATGCGATGTCGGGCCCTCGATCCACGTTCATTGGCCACGACGGAATCCTTGCGCACGCCCACCTCCGATGTCCGGGGGTTCCCCCAGTCGGTCGCTCGTCCACGGGTACGGACGCGGGGAGTTGGATGTTCAACGTGGGGTGACAGTTTTCTCGTGGGTGACGTGACGAGGCCGGACATGAGCGCACATTCCTACCGCGCGATCTTTACATTTCCGCCACAAAGGCAAGATCACGCCGACTGCCCGCGGGCCGCCGAAGGTAAACGGCGTGTAATCGAAATCACTTCGACAGCCGCTCCACAGAAGGAACATAACGGTCACTCAGGCGCGGGTGACCGCCGCCCGACGCCGATGCCGGGCCACCCGCTCCCGGTTCCCGCAGACCTCACTGGAGCACCAGCGCCTCCTGCGACCCCGTGACGTATCCAGGTAGACGATCGGGCAGTTGTCCCCTTCGCACTGCCGCAGCCCGGCCCGCGCGACCGGATCCGTGAGCAGCTCCACGACGTCCCGCGCGACGGCACCGAGCAGCGCGGCGCACTCGGGCGGGCTGTCCAACTCGCGCACCAGCGTGCCGTCTTCGCAGGTCACGGCACGCGGAGCGGGCGGCGCGGCGCGGGCGATCTCATTGACGCGGGCGAGCGCGAGATCGTAGGGCAGACCTTGGGGCGCGAGCCCGCCGGGCACCAACTGGCCGATACGTTCACGCAGTTCACGGAAGCCGACGAGCCAGGACGCGTCGGCGTGCGCCAGCCCGGTGCCCGCCGGGACGAGTCCCGACCCGGCGATCCAGGCGCGCAGCACCGCGACGGAGTCGAGGCGTTCGTCGGGATGGGTGGTCGCGAGGAGGTCCAGGCAGATCCGCCCCGCATCGAACCGCAGCTCGTACGCGGCCGTGGCCGTACCCAATGCCATGTGCCTGTCACCGCCTTGGGGTCGCCCCGGTGAGGAACCGTTCCCTCTTACAGTGCCTGCCCGCTCCTGCGGCCGGAACCCCTCGTACCGGCGGTAGGCGGGCCCACCCGGCGGAACGGCACCGCCGGAGGCGCGCCGGGCGCGGCCACGGTCGCGGGTACGGGCGGCGATGTCGACGGTGGCGCCGGGGTTCCCGGCCGGGGTGCTCGTGCTGTGCGGACGCGCTCGTCCGTGCCGCGTGTCACCGACGTGCCGGGACAGCACACCTCGGGCCTGTCCGACGGATCATGCCGCCGACGCGGGTCTGGTGCGTCCAGCTGCCTACGACCTGATCCGCCGGACAGGCCCTACGCGTCGCCGTACTTCGTGTCGGCGGACGGGTCCAGGGCCAGCCGGTAGCCGCGCTTGACGACCGTCTGGATCAGCTTCGGCGCGCCCAGGGCCGTACGCAGGCGGGCCATCGCCGTCTCGACCGCGTGCTCGTCGCGGCCCGCGCCCGGCAGGGCCCGGAGCAGTTCGGAGCGGGCCACCACCCAGCCGGGGCGGCGGGACAGGGCGCGCATGAGGGACATGCCGGCCGGCGGGACGGGCTTGAGGTCGCCGTCGACCAGGACCGCGTGGCCGCGGATCTCCACCCGGTGCCCGGCGATCGGCAGGGAGCGCGCCCGGCCGGGCATCTCCTGGCACAGGAGCTGGACGAGGGGGCCGAGCCGGAAGCGTTCGGGCTGGACCGTGTCGATGCCCTGGGCCTGGAGCGGCAGCGCGGTGACCGGGCCGACGCAGGCCGGCAGGACGTCGTGGTTGAGGGCGGCGAGCAGCTCGGGCAGCAGCCGGCGGTCCTCGGCGCGGGAGAGCAGGGAGGCGGCGGCGGGTGCGCTGGTGAAGGTGACCGCGTCCAGGCCGCGCGAGACGGCCGCGTCCAGGAGACGGTCCACCGGCCCGATGTCCTCCGGGGGCATCCACCGGTACACGGGGACGCCCAGGACCTCGGCTCCCGCGGCCCGCAGCGACTCCACGAAGCCGGGCAGCGGCTCGCCGTGCAGCTGTACGGCGATACGGCGGCCGTCGACGCCCTCCTCCAGGAGCCGGTCGAGGACCTCCGCCATGGACTCGGACGACGGCGACCACTCCTCGTTGAGGCCGGCCGCCCGGATCGAGCCCTTGACCTTGGGACCGCGCGCGAGGATCTCGACCTCGCGCAGCCGGTCGAGCAGGGTCTCGCCGAGCCCCCAGCCGTCGGCGGCCTCGATCCAGCCCCGGAAGCCGATCGCGGTCGTGGCGACCACGATGTCCGGGGTCTGGTCGATGACCTCCTTGGTCGCCGCCAGCAGTTCACTGTCGTCGGAAAGTGGCACGATGCGCAGGGCAGGGGCATGCAGAACAGCGGCTCCGCGCCTCTGGAGCAGCGCGCCCAGCTCGTCGGCCCGGCGTGCGGCCGTCACTCCCACGGTGAACCCGGCGAGGGGTCCATGGTCCGGTCGCTGTACCTCGTACATAACTCTCGTTCCCGCACTCGAGTCGTCGCACCTGCCACCAGATGTGGCACCTTCATGCCGACCGAGCCTGTCAACGGCTCGTGACAGGCTCGGTTCGGCTTCATGTCGCTGGTGTTACGTCACACCTCCGCGTAGCTGAGCTGCGGCTTCGCCTCGGAGGCCGAGCTCGTGGCCTGCGACCGGGACGCCGAGCGGCGAAGGTATACGGCCCAGGTGACCACGAAGCAGGCGGCGTAGAAGGCGAGGAAGGCGACGAAGGCGCCGGTGCCGGAGCCGTAGGAGATGAAGGACTGCCGGAAGGCGAGGTTGATGCCGACGCCGCCGAGCGCGCCGACCGCGCCGATCAGACCCATGGAGGCACCGGAGAGACGACGCCCGTAGGCGGCGGCGGCTTCTCCCTCGAGGCCCTTGGCCACGGCCTTCGTCTGGAAGATGCCGGGGATCATCTTGAACGTCGAGCCGTTGCCGAGGCCGGTGAGGACGAACAGCACCACGAACGCGACGGTGAACAGGGCCAGCGACTTCTCCATGCTGGCGGCGATGAGGACGGCGGTCGCCGCGCCCATGGCGACGTAGTTGTACAGCGTGATCTTCGCGCCGCCGTACTTGTCGGCGAGCCACCCGCCGAGAGGCCGGATCAAGGAGCCGAGCAGCGGGCCGATGAAGGTGACGTACGCCGCCTCCAGCGGGGTCCGGCCGAACTGGTTGGTCAGCACCTGGCCGAAGGCGAAGCTGTATCCGATGAAGGAACCGAAGGTGCCGATGTAGAGGAAGGACATGATCCAGGTGTGCGCGTCCTTCGCGGCGTCCTTGGCGGCGCCGGTGTCGTTCTTCACGTTCTCGATGTTGTCCATGAAGAGCGCGGCGAGGACGGCGGCGACGACGATGAACGGGATGTAGATCCCGAGCAGCACCCGCGGACCGCCGCTGGCACCGATGACGGCGAGTCCGACCAGCTGGAGCACCGGCACGCCGATGTTGCCGCCGCCGGCGTTGAGGCCGAGCGCCCAGCCCTTCTTACGGAGCGGGAAGAACGCGTTGATGTTGGTCATCGACGACGCGAAGTTGCCGCCGCCGACACCGGCCAGCAGGCCGACCAGCAGGAAGGTGTTGAAGGACGTCCCCGGCTCCATCACGGTGAAGGCGGCGACGGTGGGGATGAGGAGGAGGGCGGCCGAGACGATCGTCCAGTTCCGTCCGCCGAAGATCGCGACGGCGAAGGTGTAGGGGACGCGGACGACGGCGCCGACCAGCGTCACCATCGAGGTCAGCAGGAACTTGTCGGCCGGGGTGAGCCCGTACTCCGGGCCCATGAAGAGCACCAGCACGGACCACATGGTCCAGATCGAGAACCCGATGTGCTCGGAAAGGACGGAGAAGATCAGGTTGCGGCGGGCGACCTTCTCTCCGGTTTCCTTCCAGAAGGTCTCGTCCTCCGGATCCCACTGCTGGATCCAGCGGCCGCCCCTGCTCGGGGGTGCGGGGGCTGTGCTAGGGGCTGTCATGACGCCTCCACGGTGCTCCGGGGCTCGGGTGGTTCTTAGGGAGTGGCTGAGTCCCGAAGGTAGGGAGGGCGCGTTTCCGCCCTGTGGCACACCGTGACCGGAAGGGAACTTTGCTCTCACCAAGAGTGGAGGCGGGATGAGAGGTTTCGGAACCTCATGTGACTCGGTTCATATGTGAGCGAACACGGGCAGGCCGGAACGCCGGTCACCGGTGGCTGTCCTGCCTGCCGAGTCGCCGGGACATCCCGCCCAGAGCCGGTCTCCCGAACCGGAGGGTTCAGATGCCCCGGCGCGAGGCGGCCCGGACGGTCCACTGGGTCGAGCGCCGCCGACCCGGTGCCGGTCGTCGGCACGGGGCCTGCTGCCGACCGGCACCGGGTCTCAGTGCTTCCGTCTCCGCCTCGCCCCGTCCGGCCACAGCTGCGGCCGGCGTTTCGCCGCCAGGTCCTCCGCCCACCCGAAGGCCACGACGCACCCGCCGATGAGGATCCAGACGAACACCAGGACCGGCCAGGGGCTCTCCAGGAGCCCGGGGGCGTTCTCCGAGAGGGTGTCGACGCTCCACAGGTGGTCCCAGAGGGTGGCGGCGATGAGGATGCACGTGTTGTGCCAGAGGTAGATCGTCACCGCGCGGGAGTTGAGGAGGGTGATCGGCCGTGCCCAGCGGCGCAGTCGGCTCGGCCACTCCGACCAGGACGGGCTGATGTGCAGGAGCAGCATCACCGTGGCGAAGGACCACAGGGACTGGGCGAAGGGGATGGCGTCGAGGTCGTGGCCGGTCTCGAAGCCGTGGGCCAGGGCGTACCAGAGGCCCAGGCAGGCGATCACCGGTGCGACCGAGGGGACGATGTAGCCGGGGATCCGCCGCAGGAGGCCCTCCTGGTGGGCCAGGCCCAGGATCCAGCAGGCGCCGAAGGTGCTGAAGTCGGTCAGCGCCGACGGGAACCGCTCCCCGGGCAGGGTGAGGTAGCCGAACTCGAAGGCCGCCGCCAGGACGATCGGCGACACGAGCGTCGCCCAGGGCAGCGCGCGCAGGGCCCTCAGGAGGAACGGGGACAGCAGCACGAACCAGAGGTAGGCGCGGATGTACCAGAGAGGTCCGGCCAGGTCCACGGCCCAGTCCTCGCTGAGGATGCCGTGCACCCCGGACAGGCCCTCGGCGTACGGCGGGTCACTCAGCGGCAGGATCCAGTAGGTGAGGTGGAGCCACCACCAGCCGGGGTGTCCGTCGTCGTTCGGCCCCCAGCCCTGCGCGACCATGCCGGTCACGCCGATCGCGCCCAGCAGCCACAGCGGGGGCAGCAGGCGGCGCATCCGGCCGCGTACGACCGTCAGGGCCGGGCGGCTGCCCAGGGAGCGGGCCATGAGGTTGCCGGCGAGCGCGAACATCACGCCCATCGACGGGAACACGAGCGGGAGCCAGGCCCAGCCCATGAGGTGGTAGAGGACGACCCGGAAGAGGGCGAGGGCCCTCAGGAGGTCGAAGTAGCGGTCGCGGACGGGGGCCGCCCTCTCGGGGGCCTTGGGCTCGTCCCGTGTGACGGGCTGTACGGGTGCGGTACTCATCCCACCGGCCTCTTTTCCGTGACCTGCCGGCCCTGCGCGGGCACGTTCGGCGGGGCCGACACCCCGCCCATGCGCCGCAGCTTCTGCCAGCGCAGCCGGCCGCCGGTGAGGGCGGTGATCCAGGACTGGAGCAGGACGACGTACATCAGCTGGCGGTAGAGGATCTGCTGCAGGGGCAGCGAGATCAGCGGGGTCAGCCGTTCGCGGTCCAGGATGAAGGCGTAGGTCGCGCAGGCCAGCTGGATGGCGAGGACGCCGAACCAGGCCAGGATCGTCTTCCCGGTGGGGCCGAAGACCAGGCCGTAGATGAGGAAGACGTCGATCAGCGGCGCGAGCAGCGGGGCCAGCACCATGAAGAGGGACACCAGCGGGAGCCCGACCCGGCCGAAGCGGCCCGAGGGGCCCCGGTCGAAGACGGCACGGCGGTGTTTCCAGATCGCCTGCATGGTGCCGTACGACCACCGGTAGCGCTGGGACCACAGCTGCTGGACGGACTCCGGGGCCTCGGTCCAGGCGCGGGCGTTCTCGGCGTAGACGACCTTCCAGCCGTCGCGGTGGATGGCCATGGTGATGTCGGTGTCCTCGGCGAGCGTGTCGTCGCTCATGCCGCCGACGCGTTCCAGGGCGCTGCGGCGGAAGGCTCCGACGGCGCCCGGGATGGTGGGCATGCACTGCAGGACGTCGTACATACGGCGGTCGAGGTTGAAGCCCATCACGTACTCGATGTGCTGCCAGGCACCGATGAGGGTGTCCTTGTTGCCGACCTTCGCGTTGCCGGCGACCGCGCCGACGCGGGGGTCACCGAAGGGCTGGACGAGTTCGCGGACGGTGGACGGTTCGAAGACGGTGTCGCCGTCCATCATCACGACGAGGTCGTACCGGGCGTTCGCCACGCCCCGGTTGAGGGCGGCGGGCTTGCCCGCGTTGAGCTGGCGGACGACGCGGACGCCGGGCAGGTTCAGGTTCTCCACGATGCGGGCCGTGCCGTCGCTGGAGCCGTCGTCGACGACGATGACCTCGACGGGGTGGTCACTGGCCACCAGGGAACGGACGGTGTTCTCGATGCACTTGGCCTCGTTGTACGCCGGGACCAGCACCGACACCGGTTCGGTGACCGTCGGCCCCCAGCGGAAGTCGCGGCGGCGCACCCGGCGGGCATGCAGGGCGGAGAGCAGCAGCATCAGGCCGAAGCGGGCGATGACCAGGAAGCCGATGATCGCGAGGCCGACCACCAGGACGGCCGTGATGTTGTCCGAGGCCTGGACGAGGAAGACCCACGCCTTGCCCTTCCACAGGTCGACACCGGCCACCCGGGTGTGCGCGCTGGGGGCGTCGAGGGCCTCGGTGAGGCTGTCGAACGCGTAGCCCTTGGCCTTCATCTGCGGCAGGAACCGGTCCAGCGCCTCGACCGTCTGGTGGCGGTCGCCGCCGGAGTCGTGCATCAGGACGACCGCGCCCTTGCCGCCCTTGGGCGTGACGTTGCGGATGATCCGGTCGGCGCCGGGCTTGCGCCAGTCCTGGCTGTCGACGCTGGTGACGACGGTGATGTAGCCGCGGGTGCCGATGTACTGGGTGACCGGCCAGGACTTGTTGTCCATGGAGGAGGCGAACGAGGAGTACGGCGGCCGGAACAGCGAGGTGCGGATGCCGGCGGCGCCGGTGATCGCCAACTGGTTCTGGGACAGCTCCCAGTCGATGCGCTCCCTCGACTGGAGGGAGAGGTCGGGGTGGTTGAAGGTGTGCAGACCGATCTCGTGGCCCTCGTCGACCATGCGCCGGACCAGGTCCGGATAGCGCGAGGTCATGGTGCCGGTGACGAAGAAGACGGCGTGCGCGTCGTGCTCCTTGAGGACGTCCAGGACCTTGGGGGTCCAGGTCGGGTCCGGGCCGTCGTCGAAGGTGAGGACCATGTGCCGGTCGGCCAGTTTCAGGCTGGTGGTGCGGCCGGTGCGGGTGTCGATGACCGGGCCGCCCTTGATGATCTCCTCGGGCACCTGGTCGGCGGACGACTCGGCCTGGACGCGGTGGTCCGCGAGGATCTCGCTGTGCACATAGCCGCGCAGCATCAGCATCGCCATCAGCGCGGCGAGGAACAGCACGGGCAGCAGCAGACGCATGGGCAGGCGGCGGCGCCGGGAGCCGACGGCGGCGCCGGTCGCGGCCCCGGGACGGCGGGTGCGGGTTGCCATCAGAGGTTGTGCTCCGGGGACGGGGATGCCATCGGGTGGATGTGCATCGGGAGGACGTGCACACGAGCGGGCGTGCACCGGGAATCGGGATGCGCTGCGAGGCCCCCCGCGAAGAGGACCTCGCAGCGCCGCCTCTCAGAGGACGGGCTCCGAGGAAGGCGCGGGCGCGGCTCCCGTGCCGTCCGGCTCCGTGGTGATCGGGGTCGGGTCGCTGGGGCCGTCGGCCACCGTGCCGGTGCCGGGGTCGCCGACTCCTGTGGTCTCGGTCGGGGTGGCCGTGGGTCCGGTGTCCGTCGGCGTCGGGTCGGGCGGCTCACTGGTGACCGGCGGGTCCGTCGTCGGCGTCGGGTCGGGCGGGGTCGCCCCGGTGCCCGGGCGCGTGGCGGGTGCCGTCGGGCTCGGCGAGGGGTCGGCGGACGTGCCCGTCCCGGGGCTGGCGCCGGGCGCGGTGGCGCCGGTGCTCGGGACCGGGGCCGTGCCGGTGCCGGCCGTCGGGGTGGGTTCCGGCAGGCCGCCGGGCGTACCGGAGGGCGGCGCCGACTCGGCGGGCAGCGGCGAGGTGTCGACCTTGCCGGCCGGCTGGCCGTCCTGCTGGCCCGGTACGGGCAGCCAGGGCGCGTGGGAGTTGCCGGAGAGCAGCGTGGCGACGATGACGACGGCGTAGACCGCGCAGGCCAGGCCGACGGCGATGCCGATCCGGCGGTACCGGCGGCTGCGGCGGCCCGACTCGTCGACGAACACCGGGCCGTCGGAGCCTTCCGGGCCGGCGGCCGGACCGCCGACGGATCCGCCGCCCTTGGCCTGGCGTACGAGGAGGTCCTCCAACTGCTGGCCTATGCCGTCGAGTTGGACCGTCACCTCGTGCGGGTCGTGCGTGGGGTCGTGCGTGGGGTCGTGGTCGTCCGGCTCGTGGCCGGAACCGGACGTGCCGGTCTCGTCCCACGGGTCACGGACGGCGGCGGTCCGGGCGGCGGCCTCCGGGCGGCCCGGCAGCTCGGCGGCGGGCGGGAGGGCGTCGGTCTCGGCGGTCCGGCCGGTGTCCGGGAACGCCCGGCCGGCTCTGCGGGATATCGCGGTGCCGTCGGCGTCGGCAGGGGCCCGGTCGCCCTCGCCCGAGGTTCCGCTTTGTCTCGGGATTCCGGTTCCGTTGGTCTCCGGGAACGCCTGAGTGCCGCCCCCCATAGCCGAATGAACCCCGGTCGCTGCGACCTCGGGCCATTCCGGTTGGGCGTCTTCCGGCCACTTCTTCACGTGCACGCACATCCCCCCAGGGACAGTTCCGGGTGCGCGCACGACCCAAGCACCCGTCGGCCGAACCGAGCCCCCACCCGGTCCGAGCGCCCCCCTTATCACACTGTGCTCAGACCACGAATGTAGCGCACAAGGAGGTTGTGTGTGTGCAGGGTGCTCAATTGTGGACACTCATCAGGTTCACGTCACTGGCTGGAACCCATCCCTCGGCAGGCCGCCGCAACCACTCCTCCTCGACCGAGAGTTCGAGCGCGGCCCGGCGCAGTGCATCAAATCCCGGGTGCACCAGCCCCTTTCGCCACACCAGCGACACGGGTGACAGCGGCACGGGGTCGACCAAGGGACGCCTGACCGTCGCGGGCATGGCCGGAAAATCCACTACGACGAGGATCGGGTTCCGCGTCTTCGCCATGATCCGCTGGAACTCCTCGTCCCCGACGGCCAGCGGAGCCGGCGACGCGACCTCGATACCGCGCCCCTCGAACAGCCGGCGCGCGAGGTCCGTCCACTCCGGCGTACGCGGGTTGCCCGCGCCCGCGTACACGCACTCCCCGGCGAGCGCGGCGAGCGGCACCGCCTCCAGTGCCGCCAGCGGGTGGTCCTCGGGCAGGACGACCGCCATGGGCTCGTAGCGCACGGGCTGGTGGTCGAGGCCGGACCGCAGCGCCGGGTCGAGGCCGGCGAACCGCCCGAAGGAGGCGTCGAGGCGGCCCGCGAGCAACTCCCCCGCGGCATAGGTCAGCCCGCTCTCGTAGCGGGCCATCAGCTCCAGCTCGGGGGCGAGTTCCCGGGCCCGGTGCAGGACGCGCCGGCCGGTGACCAGGCCGGGCGTGTTCAGGTCCACCAGCAGCGGCCTGGCCTGCCCGAAAGCGGCGAGCAGCTCGTCCTGCGCCTGGAGCGCACGGCGCGCGTACGGCACCAGCCGCTCGCCGTCGGCCGTCAGCGTCACCTGCCGGGTGGACCGTACGAACAGCTCGGCCCCGAGGTCCCGCTCCAGCCGCCGCACGTCCCGGCTGAGCGCCTGCTGGGCGACGTAGAGCCGGGCCGCGGCCCGCGTGAAGTGCAGCTCCTCGGCGACGGCGAGGAAGGCGCGCAGGAGACGGGGGTCGAGGTGGTGGCCGGGGGCGGGCATCCGGGGAACCTACAACGCGGGTGCGCGAATGGGTACGGAGTATTCACAACAGGAGTGCGTGGATCGGTACGGAGAAGGTGTTGGACCCCTTGATCCGATACGGGCCACGGTGGCCGCATGCCGCAACCGACCCCGAGAAGGCCCCCGTTGTACACGGTCACCGCCGACACCCTCGTCGCCGTCGACTTCAACCCCCGTACGGCCGGGGAACCCGGCCCCTACCGCCGTCTCTTCACCGTCCCCGGCACCCGCGCCTTCACCGCCGGCAACCTGCTGGCCCGCCTGCCCATGGGCATGTTCAGCGTGAGCGCGGTCGTCATGATCGCCGGTACCCGGGACTCGTACGCCCTGGCCGGCGCGGTCACCGCGACGGGCCTCGCGGCGACCGCGGTGGTCGCCCCGTGGACCGCGCGGCTCGTCGACCGGTACGGGCAGGCGCGGATCGCCGTACCCGCGACGCTGCTCGCGGCCCTCGGCTCGCTCACGCTGCTGCTGTGCGTACGGTACGACGCCCCCGCCTGGACCCTCTTCGCCTCCTACGCCGCCACCGCCACGACCCCCAACCTCGGCGGCATGTCCCGCGCCCGCTGGGCCCACCTGCTGAAGACCGAACCGGACGCCCTGCACACCGCGAACTCCTTCGAGCAGTCCATGGACGAACTCTGTTTCATGCTGGGCCCGGTGCTCGCGGCCTTCCTGTGCGGGACCTTCTTCCCGGAGGCGGGCACGCTGGTGGGCGTGGTGCTGCTGGTGACGGGCATGCTGCTGTTCGCCGCGCAGCGCTCCACCGAGCCGCCGGTCGCGGAGCGGTCCCCGGCTAGGCCCTGTCGTCACATTCCCGTCGTCCGCCCGAAGGGCGGGCCCCGCGGCGTCAGGTGCGTACGTGGGTCTGCGCCCGGTGCGGCGAGTGGGGGCCCCTCCCACGCCCTTGAGGCAGTGGGGGAGCGTGCATTGCGTCGCGGGGCAGGCGGGAATTTGACGACAGGGCCTAGGACCACGACCCTGTTCCGCGCCGCCGGCATGCCGCCGCTGCTCGCCGTGTGCCTGGCCATGGGCGTGGTGTTCGGGGCGATGGAGGTCGTCACGATCGCCTATGCGGACGCGCGGGGGCATCCCTCGGCGGCGGGCGCGGTGCTCGGTCTCCAGGCGGCCGGTTCGTGCGCGGCGGGCCTGCTGTACGGGGCGGTGCGGCCGGCCGGGTCCGCGGCGAGCCGCTACCCGTGGTGCATCGCCGCCATGACCACCCTGCTGACGCTGCCGCTGCTCGCCGTCACCCTGACCGGCTCGCTCCTCGTCCTGGCGGGCGCGCTGCTGGTCGCCGGGATGGCGACGGCCCCGACGATGGTCACCGGCATGACCCTGGTCCAGGAACGCACCCCTGAGGGCCGTGTCAACGAGGGCATGACCCTCGCGGTGACCGGTCTGCTCGGCGGGATAGCCGCCGGCAGCGCCCTCGGCGGCTGGCTGGCGGAACACGCCTCGGCCACGGCGGGGTTCGGGGTCCCGGTCACGGCGGCCGCGGTGGCACTGCTGATCATGCTCGCCCGCCCCGCCGAAGACGTCTGACGCGGACGGCTGGTCGAATCGCTTCAACGGTTCCCGTGCAACCCATTGACGCCTTCACAGCCGCCACATACGTTCCTCCGTCGAAGCGCTTCGACGTCACGCATCGAACCGTTCGACGGAACTTGCGTGACGCCCGGGACCCATCCGACTCCGACCTCCCTGGAGGCACTGGATGTTGACGGCACGAAGGCGAGTGACGGCCCTGGCCGCGGCGGCCATGGGCGGAGCCCTGCTCCTGACCGCCTGCGGCGGCTCGGACGGCGGCTCCGCCGACGGCAAGACCTTGAAGCTGTGGCACTACGAGGCCCCGAACAGCGCGATGGGCCAGGCCTGGACCGAGGCCATCAAGGAGTTCGAGGCCAAGCACCCGGGCGTGAAGGTGGAGTTCGAGGCCAAGGGCTTCGACCAGATGCAGAAGACCGCCCCGATGATCCTCAACTCCTCCGAGGCGCCCGACCTCATGGAGTACAACAAGGGCAACGCGACGGCCGGCCACCTCTCCCAGCAGGGCCTGCTCACCGATCTCAGCGCCGAGGCCACCGAGCGCGGCTGGGACAAGAAGCTCAGTGCGGGCGTGCGCACCACCAGCCTCTACGACGCCGAGGGCGTCATGGGCGCCGGCAAGTGGTACGGCGTGCCCAACTACGCCGAGTACACGATGGTCTTCTACAACAAGGACCTGTTCGCCAAGTACAGGATCCCCGAGCCGAAGACGTTCGACGAACTGACCGCCGCCATGGACACCTTCGTCGAGAACGCCGATAACAAGGTCACCCCGCTCGCCAACGCGGGCGCCGAATACCCCGCCCACCAGTACCTCTACCAGCTGGCCCTGTCGAAGGCCGACCGCGCCTGGGTCGACGCCTACGAGCTGTACAAGGGCAAGGTCGACTTCCACGACGCCGCTTGGACCTACGGGGCCGAGACCTTCGCCGACTGGGTGAAGAAGGGCTACATCAGCAAGGACTCCACCAGCGCGAAGGCGGAGGACGCCGGGGTCTCCTTCCTCCAGGGCAAGTCGCCGATCCTCTTCTCCGGCAGCTGGTGGTACGGCCGCTTCCAGGACGAGGCGACGTTCGACTGGGGCACCTTCCTGTGGCCCGACTCGAACCTCACCCTCGGCTCCGGCGGCAACCTGTGGGTGGTCCCCAAGGGCGCGAAGAACAAGGAGCTCGCCTACGACTTCATCGACATCACCATGTCGAAGAAGATCCAGAACCTGCTCGGCAACAAGGGCGGCGTCCCGGTCGCGGCGGACGCGAGCGCCATCACCGACCCGAAGTCCAAGACCCTCATCGACAACTTCAACACCCTCTCCGAGCGCGACGGCCTGGCCTTCTACCCCGACTGGCCGGTCTCCGGGTTCTACGACGTCCTCGTCTCCGAGACGCAGAAGCTGATGACGGGCAGCGCGAAACCGGACGACTACCTGGACGCACTGCAGGAGGCGTACGACAAGGACGCGCCGAAGCGATGACGGTCACCGTCGAACGCGGCGGGCGGGTGACCGGCAAGCACGACCCCACCGGGAACCCGCACCGCCGCCCCCGCGACTCGTACGCCCTGTTCCTGCTCCCCGGCGTCCTCGCCTTCCTCACGGTCATCGTCGTCCCGTTCCTGATGAACACGGGCGTGAGCTTCACCGACTGGGAGGGCGTGGGCTCCCCCGACTGGACCGGGCTCGCCAACTACCGCGAACTGCTGGACGACTCCGAGTTCTGGGCGTCCTTCCGGCACAGCCTGTTCATGGTCGTCGCGATGGCCGCCGTACCGACGGCGATCGGGCTGGTCCTGGCCGCCGCGCTGTTCGACTACGTCGGCAAGCACTTCGGCAGCAGGGTCGCGGCCGTCCTCCGCGCCTGCTTCTACCTCCCCCAGGTGCTGCCGATCGCGGTCGCGGGCATCGTCTGGAGCTGGATCCTCGCGCCCGAGAACGGCACCCTCAACGAGCTCCTCGCGGCCGTCGGCCTGTCGTCCTGGCAGCAGGACTGGCTCGGCGATCCCGACCTCGCGCTCTACAGCGTCATGGGCGTGATGGTCTGGGTCCAGATCGGCTTCCCGCTGGTCGTCTTCATGGCGGGCCTGCAACGCGTCGACCCCCAGCTGTACGAGGCGGCCGAACTGGACGGCGCCGGCTGGTGGCGCCGCTTCTGGCACATCACGCTGCCGCAGATCCGCCCGGAGACCTACGTCGTCCTCACCTGGTGCTCGATCGCCGCGCTCAAGGTGTTCGGCGCGGTGTACGTCCTCACGAAGGGCGGCCCGGGCGGCGCGACCAACGTGCCCTCCTACTTCTCCTTCACCACGTTCTTCGAGAAGACGCAGGTCGGCTACGGCGCCGCGATCTCCACCGTGCTCACGGTGATCATCCTCGCCCTCTCCCTGATCGGCCTGAAGCTCCAGACCCGCGCCGAGGACGAAGAGGAAGGGACCCGCGTATGACGACCGCGCTCCGCCGCTATCCGGTCCTCGTGGCCCTGTGCATCGCGGCCCTCTTCATGATCGTCCCGTTCGCGATCGTCGCCGTCAACGCGGTCAAGTCCCCCACCGAGTACGCCCAGAACGGCCCCCTCAGCCTCCCCGAGGGCCTCTACCTCGACGGCATCAAGGACTTCTGGGAGCGCGTGGACTTCGGCCAGAAGCTGGTCAACTCGGTGCTGATCAGCGGGGCGGTGGCCGTGCTGGCCGTGGTCCTCTCGGTGCTGAACGCCTACGCGATCGGCATCGGCCGCATCAAGGGCCGCACCTGGGTCCTCGCCTTCTTCGTCCTCGCGAACATGCTGCCGCAGGAGGCGCTGGTCTACCCGATCTACTACCTGAGCAAGGAGGCCGGCCTCTACGACACCAGGCTGAGCGTGATCATCGTGTTCACGGTGATCCAGGCGGCCTTCGGCACGTACCTGCTGTCCTCGGTGCTGAGCCGGTTCCCCCGCGAGATCATCGAGGCCGCCCGGATCGACGGGGCGAACAAGTGGCAGGTGCTGTGGCGGATCGTCGTCCCCGTCAGCCGGCCGACCATCGGCGTGCTGCTGGTCTTCTTCTTCATCTGGACCTGGAACGAGTTCCTGCTCCCCCTGGTCATGCTGATCTCCAACGACAACCAGACGGTGTCGGTGGCCCTCGGCGTCCTCCAGGGCCAGCGACTGATGGACGCCACGATGACCAACGCGGCCGCCCTCCTCGGCGTGCTGCCCGCCCTTGTCTTCTTCCTCGTCTTCCAGCGAACCCTCACCCGTGGCATCGCCGCGGGTGCCGTGAAGTAAGGAACCCCCCACATGAAGTTCACCGACGGCTACTGGCTGCTGCGCGAGGGCGTCACCGCGGCCTATCCGGTCGAGGTGCTCGACGTCACCGCGCAGGACGGCACGCTGGAGATCCACGCGCCGACCCAGCCCATCCGCCACCGCGGCGACCTGCTGAAGGGACCGGTCGTGACGATCAGCGCCCACGCGCCGATGCCGGACGTCATCGGCGTCACCTTCACCCACTTCAACGGCGAGCAGCCGCGCGGACCGGAGTTCGAGGTGGGGCGCCAGGAGGTCCCGCCGCAGGTGTCGTACGACGACGAGCACGCGACCCTGACCTCCGGCGCGCTGTCGGTCCGGGTGGCCCGCACCGGCCCCTGGCAGGTCGACTTCCTCGCCCACGGCCGCACCCTCACCTCCAGCTCCACCAAGGGCATGGGCATCATGCGGGACGCCTCGGGCGGGCACTACCTGCGCGAGCAGCTCAACCTCGGTGTGGGTACCTCGGTCTACGGCCTCGGCGAACGCTTCGGCCCCCTGGTGAAGAACGGCCAGGTCGTCGACATCTGGAACGCCGACGGCGGCACGGCGACCGAGCAGGCCTACAAGAACGTGCCCTTCTATCTGACGGACGCGGGCTACGGCGTCTTCGTCGACCACCCGGGCAAGGTGGCCTTCGAGGTCGGCTCGGAGATCGTCTCCCGGGTGCAGTTCAGCGCCGAGACCCAGCAGTTGACGTACTACGTCATCCACGGCCCGACCCCGAAGGACATCCTGCGCAAGTACACCGCCCTCACCGGCCGCCCGGCCCTCCCGCCCGCCTGGTCGTTCGGTCTGTGGCTGTCGACGTCCTTCACGACGTCCTACGACGAGGAGACCGTCACCTCCTTCATCGAGGGCATGCGAGAACGCGAACTCCCCCTGTCCGTCTTCCACTTCGACTGCTTCTGGATGCGCGAGTTCAACTGGTGCGACTTCCAGTGGGACCCGCGGGTGTTCCCGGACCCGGAGGGCATGCTGGCGCGGCTGCACGCGCGGGGCCTGCGGGTGTCCGCGTGGATCAACCCGTACATCGCCCAGCGCTCCCCGCTGTTCGCGGAGGGCAAGGCACTGGGGCACCTGTTGAAGCGGCCCGACGGCAGCGTCTGGCAGTGGGACCTGTGGCAGCCCGGCATGGCGCTGGTCGACTTCACCAGCCCGGCGGCCCGCGAGTGGTACGCCTCCAAGTTGGAGGGGCTGCTCGCCCAGGGCGTCGACTGCTTCAAGACCGACTTCGGCGAGCGGGTGCCCCTCGACGTGGCCTGGTCCGACGGCTCCGACCCGGAGCGGATGCACAACTACTACACGTACCTCTACAACCGCACGGTCTTCGACGTCCTGCGCAAGCACCGCGGCGAGGAGGAGGCGGTGGTCTTCGCACGGTCGGCGACAGCGGGCAGCCAGAAGTTCCCGGTCCACTGGGGCGGCGACTGCGAGGCGACGTACGAGTCGATGGCGGAATCGCTGCGCGGAGGCCTGTCCCTGGGGCTGTCCGGCTTCGGCTTCTGGAGCCACGACATCGGCGGCTTCGAGGGCACCCCCACCCCCGCGCTCTTCAAGCGCTGGCTGGCCTTCGGCCTCCTGTCCTCCCACAGCCGCCTGCACGGCAGCTCCTCCTACCGGGTCCCGTGGCTGTTCGACGAGGAATCGGTCGACGTGCTGCGGCACTTCACCCGGCTGAAGCTGCGGCTCATGCCGTACCTGTACGAGGCCGCGCGCACCGCCCACACCGAGGGCCTGCCGGTGATGCGGGCGATGGTCCTGGAGTTCCCGGACGACCCCGGGTGTGCGCATCTGGAACGGCAGTACATGCTCGGCCCGGACCTGCTGGTCGCGCCGGTGTTCAGCGACGAGGGGGAGGTGACGTACTACGTCCCCGAGGGCACCTGGACCCACTTCGTGACCGGCGAGACGGTGACCGGGCCGCGCTGGGTGCGCGAGACCCACGGGTTCTCGAGCGTGCCGCTCCTCGTGCGGCCCGGCGCGGTGATCCCGGTGGGCGCGGTGGCCGACCGGCCCGACTACGACCACGCCGACGGGGTCACGCTGCGGGCGTACGGCCTGGAGCGGGGCGACCAGATGACGGTACGGGTCGGGGACGTGACCTTCACCGTCGTACGCGAAGGGGATCTGCTGCGGGCGTCCTGCGGTGACCCGGTGGCGCCCTGGGGGCTGGCCGTCGGTGAGCGCGAGGTGCGGGCGCAGGCAGGGACCGGCTTCCTGACCGTGGAGTGGGCCTGATGGTGAAGATCACGGACGTGGCGCGGCACGCCGGGGTCTCCCCGAGCACGGTCTCGTACGCGCTCAGCGGCAAGCGCCCCATCTCCGACGACACGAAGCGCAGGGTGGAGGAGGCCATCCGCGAGCTGGGCTACCGGCCGCACGCGGGCGCGCGGGCGCTGGCCAGCAGCAAGTCGAACGTGCTGGCGCTGGTGGTGCCGTTACGGGCCGGCATCCACATACCAGTGGTCATGCAGTTCGCGGTGTCGGTCGTCACCACGGCCCGGCGGTACGACCATGACGTCCTGCTGCTCACCCAGGAGGAGGGCGAGGAGGGCCTGCGCCGGGTCGCCGACACGGCGTTGGTGGACGCGCTGATCCTGATGGACGTCCAGCTCCAGGACCCACGTCTGCCGGTGCTGCGGGTGCTGGAGCGGCCCTCGGTGATGATCGGCTTCCCGGCCTCCTCCGAGGGCCTGACCTGCATCGACCTCGACTTCAAGGCGGCCGGCGAGGTGTGCGTGGAGCATCTGGCCGGGCTCGGGCACCGGGCGGTGGCCCTGGTCGGGTCGCCGCCGGAGGTGTACGTCCGGCAGACCGCGTTCGCCCAGCGCGTGGTCCAGGGTTTCACGGCCGCCGCCGACCGGCACGGGCTCGCCTCCTCCGTCCACCCCTGCGAGGCCGCGTCCGGCGCCGCCCGCAAGGTCGCCGAGCAACTGCTGCGCGAACAGCCCGCGCTGACGGGGGTCGTCGTCCACAACGAGCCCTTGCTGGAGCCCCTGATCGACGCCTTCGAGCAGCTCGGGCTGCGCGTGCCCGGCGACCTGTCCGTCACCGCCATCTGCCCGGACGAACTCGCCGAGTCCGTCCGGGTCCCGGTGACCTCCGTCGCCCTGCCGTCCGCCGACATCGGCACCCGGGCGGTGGAGCTGCTGATGCGCAAGCTGGACGGCACGGACGTACCGGAGGCGACGCTGCTGGCGCCGCGGCTGACGGAACGGGCGAGCACGGCGCCGCGCAACGCCTGACGCGCGGCGCCCGCGCCTGGTTCAGCCGAGCCCCCAGGCCCGTCCGAGCCGGTGGGCGGCACACAGGTTCACGTCGAGGACGTACGCCCCGGCGGTCCCGCACTGCTCGCTCCCGCTGCCGGGATCGACGGGCTGCCCGTGCCCCATGCCGGTGACGCTGTAGGTCTCCACGACGGCCTTCCCGCCCGCGTCCCGGAAGACCTGGTGGGGATATCCGGCCACGGCGTCACTGACATCGGCGGTCTGGTCCGCCCCGTGGACGTTGGTCCACTGCTTCATCAGGTCCGTCATGTTGACGGGCTTCACGGTGTAGTCGGCCGCGCCCTGGAAGGCGATCAGCGTGGGCCAGGGCCCGGTGTACCCGGGCCGCGCGGCCCGCACCCGGTCGCCCCACTGCTGCGGGGTCTGGGTGGCTCCGACGTACATGCAGACGTACGGCGACCCGGCGGCCTGCGCGCACCCGTACGGCAGCCCGGCGACGATCCCGCCGCCGGCGAACTTCTCCGGGTACGCCGCCATCATCACGGCGGTCATGCCGCCCCCGGCGGACAGCCCGGTGACGTAGACGCGCGAGGCGTCGCCGGTGACGTCGGCGAGCTGCCGGTCGACCATCTGGGCGATCGACGCGGCCTCGCCCTGCCCGCGCTGCATGTCCCCGCTCTGGAACCAGTCGAAGCAGCTCGACGCGTTGTTGGCGGCCTGCTGCTGCGGCAGTACGACGGAGAAGCCCCAGCGGTCGGCGAGCTGGAGCCATCCGCTGCCGGTGCCGTAGCCGGAGGCGTTCTGCGTGCATCCGTGCAGCGCGACGACGACGGGCCGGCCGGCCGGCAGCCCGTCGGGAACGTACCGGAACATGCGCAGGGCACCGGGGTTGGTCCCGAACCCGGTGACCTCCTGGAGGGAGGCGGCCTCGGCCCGGCCCGGGGTGAGGAAGGCGGCGAGGAGGGCGACCAGGAGGGTGGCGAGGAGTAGGGGGCGGCGTGCGGCTCTGGTGTGTGGCCTGGTGGGTTTCATGCAGACGGACCGTAGAAGGGTGAACGACCCCTCGATATGGGGCGGCACACCACAACGGGCGGGGCACGCATGGGGGCCGTACTCGGTGAGTGCGGGCCCCTTCTGTGCGTTGCTTCGTGCGTTCCGTGGCCGGAGCCGCTAGGGAGCAGTGTCGTCGATCCCGTCCGGCTGCCCGGCGACGGTGGTCAGCACGGCGAGCGCGAGTACCGACGGAACAAGTCGCGAGAGGTGTCGTGTTTTTCGCTTGGTGTCCGAAGACGTGGAGGCGCCGCGAGGCGGTCAGGAATCCGTACGGCAGGAGCAGTCCGTACGTTGCGAAGGCGTCAGGCGGGCCACAGAGCGTACGAGCTCGGTCGGGCGTGCCCGGGCGGCCGAACTTGCGGCATGACGATGAACCCTCCCCGTAGCGACGGTGTCCCCCCGGTCGCTGTTGACGTGCGCGGCCAGTGGAGTGGTCAGCTCCGCCTACGCGCGACCGAACGGTAACCAATCTGTGCGTCTCATGTGAAGGGAGTTTCAAGCGTTTCGGAAACGTACTGAAGTTGACCGCCTGCCCGGACCACTGGCCAGGCCAGGCCGGCCTCGTGGTCACCCCTCCGAGACCGCCTCTTGAGGCGCGGCCTGCCGCTCCAACCGCCAGCGTCGCCACGCGAGCACAAAGCCAACTCCCGCCATCAGCGCGGGAACGGCCAACTCCACCGCCAGTGAGGCCACCCAGTCAGGGTTCATCCGCCGCGTCAGGCCGCTGGCGTACTGACAGGTCGCCTGAGGTGGAAAGAAGCTGCGATCCAGCGTCTTCGGCGCATAGGCTCCCCAGTCCGCTCCCGCGGAGCAGACCGACGACGGTCCCCTGAACAGCCTCCACCCGGCCAGCGCGTAGAACATGAGGAACACCGACCCGGTCACGAAGAACGCCGCCCCCGTGCGGCACAGCTTCGCGGTCCTGGACATCGGCACCACCAGATCGCTGCCGAGTCGCGGTTCGAACCATTCCGCGATCAGCGCCACGAACAGGCAGATGATCAGGACCAGAAGACTGAGCCAGAGCAGCGCGCCGAGCACTCCCCGCCCCCCGATCGAGGCGACCTCTCCATTCTGGAACTCGCAGACGGTGGCCGGCGGAAAGGCCTGGTCGCGCACCTTCACCAGTCGGCCCGGCCCCCGAATCAGCCCATGCATGCACCGCTCGTCAAACTCCATCATCCCGAACGAAGCCAGCGCCGAGCCCACCATCACAGCACCGAACGAGATCCCCACCGCGGCCCATAAGCCGCCCGTCCGGTAGCCGCCATACATACTCGCGTTCGACATTCGCGCACAGTAACCGACCGAAAGGCAGTGCCTTACGGCCGTGCCTTACACGATCGGCAAACAGGCGAGTACGGCACCATGAGCTCCGCACGGCGGTCAGTGCTGTGCAGGGACCACCGGAAGCAAGGGAACTCCAAGTCCTCGGTAGGCGGCAGCCTCCGTCGTGGCCACCTCCCAGCCGGTCGTCATACTGACGGCTGCGGCATGCAGGACCGGCCACCCCTGCTCGGGAAAGAACGAGGCGGCGATCCGCCCCATGGCATCGGCGACGATACGGTCGGCCGACGCGACCTCGACCGCGGGGAGCTGTGCCAGGTGGGTCGCGATGCCAGGTCGCCTTCTCGTCGCCTCGGCCAGACAGAGGGCGGGGACGATCACCGCGTAGAGGGGGTCCTCGTGTGCCGCCACGACGTACCCGGACAGGATGCGGTGCCCCTTCCCCAGGGCGAGCAGCGCGTGATGGTCCAGGATGACGCCATCGCTCACGCCGCCGCGCCCTTGCGGCGGGCGTCGGTACGGGCCTTGTTCGCGGCCAGCATGCCGCGCGCCTCGACCATCTCTTCGTCCGTCAGGGCCTGCCCGTGCAGCAGGTTCTCCTCGATGTACTGGCGTGCCTGCTCAGCACGACGCTGCCGCTCGACACGGCTGCGCATGGTCTCGTTGATCAGCGCGGAGAGGGAGGTGGCCTCGCCCGCCTCGACGAGCCGCTGGAGTTCTTCGAGTACGTCGGGGTCGATGGTGACCGAAATCGGCTTCTTGGCTGCCACGATATGAGGGTATCGCATGACCATGTGAGGTAGTCCTATGCTGCTGCGGACGATAGATGGGTATCCGAATCAGACGCGCTGGGGCGACCGCATCGAGGCGCGTACCTCGGCGACCCGGGCGTGCACCGTGGCGAGCCGCATCCGACCGGGCTCCGGGGGTAGGCATCCGCCCCCTTCGCGGCAGCCACGGCAGAGACCATCGGGCAGGGCTTCCGGGCGGCCGGGTACGCCGCAGTCCGTGCACTCCATGAGGGTGCGGGGTTCGCGCGGCTCTGCCGTGGACCGCTGCTCGGGAGGCAACTTGTCGACGAGTCTGCGCCGGACGAAGGCGCCGGGTGAGTACACGTGATCGGGCAGGGCGGCGACGAGGACCCGCGTCAGGTGATCGGGGGTCGTCCCGCGGGTCAGCCACTCCGCGGCCAACTGCTCCAAGGCTGCGCAGTCGGCGGAGGACAGGGCCAGACGCGGTTCGTGAAGGCCGAGTCGGGCGAGGGTGGTGTAGGCGGCAGAAGGGCGGGGGCAGTCATGTGACTGCGGAGGCTCACCCTGGGCGGATACGTCTTCACCGTCGGCGGTCCCGGGCAACTCAGCGGCCGGCCGGGCCATCACCGCACTCGCGTCACCTTCGACGAACCGGGCCCACCATTCGCTGTCCCGTGCGGTACGCGACCAGTACGTGTGGAAGACCCACCGCGTGCCGGTGCCGGTGCCGGGCTGCTCGGTCGGCTCGACGCGACGGCGTACGCGACGCAGATGCCCGAACCTGCCGAGCTCGCTGAACGCGGTGCGGCACTCGCAGCCGCCATCTCGGACGGCAAGATCGGCCATCTCCAGCACTGGCTCACGTACTGGCACGCGCAGGTCGAGATCGAACGCCGCCCCGATCTGTCTGCCCCTACCGCACCGCGCTCGCTGCCGTACACGGCACGGACAGCAAGGATGCCCCCGCCTTCCGCTCCGGCATGCACGAACTGACCGCGGTCGAAGCGGAGGCCCGGCGGGCGGTGACCGCGTGACCTTCCTGTGACCCGCACACCTCGGCCTCGCAGCCCGCATGACAAAGGCCCCGCCGCTCGGAAGCGACGGGGCCTGTGCCCACATGGGGTACCCGCTCAGGCGCGGGCGAGTGGAGATGGCGGGAATCGAACCCGCGTCCAACGGTGCAGAATCAGGGCTTCTCCGTGTGCAGTTCGCTGCGATTTTCTCGGCCCCGGCGATCACGCGAACAAGTCGCCGACGGGCCCAGTCACTGTTTGATTTCCCATCGAACCCCGTGACCGGGCTCGATGGTTTAGTTCCCTAGATTATGCCAGGGTCCGGGTCGGGAACATCCCCGGTCTGACACCCGTAAGGGCCTTCACTCACTGCTTATTAGGCAGCGAGGGCGAAGGCGCGGGAATCGCTCTTGGAATTGGCGATTATTGGTTGCGACATATGGTTAACGAGATCATTGCCGCTTCCTCGACACGCTTCCCCTGCTTCGACAGCCGCTGTCGAAACCGATCATCCCCATGTTGTTTTTTCAATCCCCTCCGGAGAACCGGAGAGGGACGCGCACCCGCTGTGGGGTGCAGTTGCCATCGTACGTGACCAACGCACGCCGATGCCACCGTATTCCCGGCGGCCGAGCTCCTACTCGCCCCGCTGCTTCCGCTTCGCCGCCGCGATCGCGCGGTCCGACTCCCGCCGGTCCTGCTTCTCCCGCAGCGTCTGGCGCTTGTCGTACTCCTTCTTGCCTCGCGCGAGGGCGATCTCGGCCTTCGCCCGGCCGTCCTTGAAGTACAGGGCGAGGGGCACGATCGTGTGACCCGTCTCCTGGGCCTTGGACTCCAGCTTGTCGATCTCCTCGCGGTGCAGGAGCAGCTTGCGCTTGCGGCGCACGGAGTGGTTGGTCCAGGTGCCCTGGCTGTACTCCGGGATGTGGGCGTTGTGCAGCCACGCCTCGTTCCCGTCGATCTGGACGAAGCCGTCGGTCAGCGAGGCCCGGCCCTGGCGCAGCGACTTCACCTCGGTGCCGCTGAGCACCAGCCCGGCCTCGTAGACGTCGACGATCGCGTAGTCGTGCCGTGCCTTCTTGTTCTGGGCGACGATCTTGCGCTTGCCGTCCTTGGCCTTCGCGGGCCCTGAGCCCTGCTTGGGCTGGGACTCCTTCGGTACGTACATTCCCTTGCTCATAGTGCTGCCCATTTTCGCACTACGGAGGGGGTCTGCGGGAAGCCGATTAACGGCTACCGCCCCAGGCCGCTCAGGACGGTCTCCGCGCGCTCCAGCACCTGCCGGTCCGCTTCCAGGTCCGGCGTGATGCCGGCGCCGTCCACGCCGCGGCCGGACGGGGTGCGGTAGTGCCCGACGGTCAGCTCGGCGACGGACCCGTCGGGCAGCCGGCTCGGCATCTGGACCGAGCCCTTGCCGAAGGTGCGGGAGCCCACGACGACCGCGCGGCCGCGGTCCTGCAGGGCCCCGGTGAGCAGTTCGGCCGCGCTCATCGTGCCGCCGTCGACCAGCGCGACCAGGGGTCTGGTGGTGTCGCCGCCGGCCTCGGCGTGCAGGGCGCGCTGCTCGCCGTCGACGTCGTAGGTGGCGACGAGGCCGCCGTCGAGGAAGGCGGAGGCGGCGGTGACGGCCTCGGCGACCAGGCCGCCGGAGTTGCCGCGCAGGTCGAGGACGATGCCGGCGCCCGCCGGGGCCTGCCGTACGGCGCTGCGGACCCGCTCGCCGACGCCCTTGGTGAAGGCGGCGATCCTGATGACGGTGATGCCGCCGGCCAGTGTGCGTTCGGTCACGTCGTCCGTCGAGAGGCGGGCCCGGCGCAGAGTGACGTTCCACGCGCGCGTGCCGCGTTCCAGGCCGAGGCGGACGGTCGTACCGGCGGCCGCGTCCGTGGCGTCGCCGCGCAGTAAGGAGACGACCTCGGTGACGGGCCGCCCGTCGACCTTCGCGCCGTCGACGCTGCGCAGCCGGTCGCCCTTGTGGATCCCTGCGGCGGCCGCGGGCGACCCGGAGGCCACCCGGGTCACCTCGACACGGCCGTCCCGGTCGCTCCGCGCCCACAGGCCGACGCCGGTGTACCGGCCGTCGAGGGCCTCCTCGAACTCCTCGTACTCGCCCTCGGAGTAGACGGCGCCCCAGCGGTCCCCGCTGCGGCTGACCGCACGTTCCGCGGCCTCCACGGGGGACTGGCCGTCGGCCATGGCCTCCTCGGCGGCCTTGGCCACGTCCTCGTGGCGGCTCGCCGAGGCGGCCGAGATCGTCGGGTCGGAGGGGGATTTCCGGTCGCGGCCGTCGGCCTCCGGGAAGGATCCGGTCGCGGCGCCGGCGACGAGGACGCTCGTGAAGACCAATGTCAGGGCGGCCCCGCGGCGGATGCGGCGGGGCTGGCAGAACAGGTCTCGGCCTGACATGCGGGTGAGTCTAGGACAACGCGAAGGGCCGCACGGCCGGTTGACCGTACGGCCCTCTTGGCATGCGTCACACCTTCAGGTACTTGCGCAACGCGAAGAACGCGGCAAGCGCGGGCATCAGCAGACTCGTCGCCAGGATGAGCGGCAGCTTCGTCAGGACGGCGTCCCAGCCGATGAAGTTGATCAGGTTCAGCTTCTCGGAGAGGGCGAGGCCGTGGTCGATGAGGAAGTACCTCGCGATCACCAGGAACCCGCACGCGACCGTGCCGCCGATGAGTCCGGCGACCGCGGCCTCCATGATGAACGGCGCCTGGATGTAGAAGCCCGAGGCGCCGACCAGGCGCATGATCCCGGTCTCGCGCCGCCGGCTGAAGGCCGAGACGCGCACCGTGTTGACGATCAGCATCAGCGCGACGACCAGCATCAGGGCCATCACCGCGCGCGCGGCCCAGTTCATGCCGTTCAGCAGCCCGAAGAGGTTGTCGAGGATCCCCTTCTGGTCCTGCACCGACTGCACGCCGTCCCGGCCGTCGAAGGCGGTGGCGATGACCTGGTACTTCTCCGGGTCCTTCAGCTTGATCCGGTACGACTCCTGCATCTGGTCCGGCGTGAGGGAGCTGGCCAGCGGGGAGTCGCCGAACTGCTCCTTGTAGTGCTTGTAGGCCGCGTCCTGCGACTCGTAGGTCACCTTCTGCACGACGGACGTCATCTTGTCCAGGTCGGCGAGGATGGCCTTCTTCTGGTCCTCGGTGACCGCGCCCTTGGCGCAGTTCGGGTCGGACTCGGCGTCGCTCTTGTTGCAGAGGAAGACCGAGACGTTGACCTTGTCGTACCAGTAGCCCTTCATGGTGTTGACCTGGTCGCTCATCAGGAGCGACCCGCCGAACAGGGCGAGTGACAGGGCGACGGAGACGATCACCGCGAAGGTCATCGTCAGGTTGCGGCGGAGACCGACACCGATCTCGGACAGTACGAACTGGGCGCGCATGGCGTCTGGTTATGCCTTTCCGTGGACGTGGCGGTCAGTGCTGGTAGCCGTAGACGCCGCGTGCCTGGTCACGGACGAGGCGGCCCTTCTCCAGCTCGATGACGCGCTTGCGCATCTGGTCCACGATGTTCTGGTCGTGCGTCGCCATCACCACGGTCGTCCCCGTCCGGTTGATCCGGTCGAGCAGCTTCATGATGCCGACGGAGGTCTGCGGGTCGAGGTTGCCGGTGGGCTCGTCGGCGATGAGCAGCTTGGGGCGGTTGACGAAGGCTCTCGCGATGGCCACGCGCTGCTGCTCACCACCGGACAGCTCGCCGGGCATCCGGTCCTCCTTGCCGCCGAGCCCGACGAGGTCGAGCACCTGCGGCACGGACTTGCGGATCTCGCCCTTCGACTTGCCGATGACCTCCTGTGCGAAGGCCACGTTCTCGGCGACCGTCTTGTTGGGCAGCAGCCGGAAGTCCTGGAACACGGTCCCCAACTGGCGCCGCATCTGCGGCACCTTCCAGTTGGAGAGGCGCGCGAGGTCCTTGCCCAGAACGTGCACCTGACCGTGGCTGCACCGCTCCTCGCGGAGGACCAGCCGCAGGAAGGTGGACTTTCCGGAGCCGGAGGACCCCACGAGGAACACGAACTCGCCCTTCTCCACTTCCAGGGAGACATCCCTGAGTGCGGGGCGGGTCTGCTTGGGGTAGACCTTGGATACGTTGTCGAATCGGATCACGGATGCACCACGGGTCGCCGGGGGTAGATGAGCGTGACCATACGCGAACCGGGTAGGCGAGCGCAGGCACCGGTTGCGGTTGCGTGACAGATGTGTGTTTTGTGCCTGCCCCGGCCTCATGGGACCCCGCGCTGAATTCCGGGGAACCTGGCACAGTGGAGGGGGGAACGTTCGCGTCCCCTCAGGCGTTGTGTACATGGAACCGGTGCAAGGAGGGCGAGCGCATGACGTACGACCGGCTGGTGTGCGCGAACTGCGCGGCGCCCGTGAGCGAGGGCCGGTGCCATGTGTGCCGCGCGAGCCGCGAGCGGCTGCAGCAGGAGAACCTGTTCGCGGGTCTCAACCCCATGGCACTGATCACATTGCTCGCTGTACTGATCGCGGCGGTCGCGCTCCTGGCGCACCAGACCGCGTAGGACGCGATCCGAGAGCGTACGTCCCGTACGGGAGTCCGGGACGGACGTACGGACATACGAAGGGCCCGGAGCGGTTACCCGCTCCGGGCCCTTCACCGTACGGCCTGCGTACGGTCCGTAAGTAGACGGCTACCGTCAGGCGGCCGCGCCACCCCGGCCGCCCATGAGGCGCGGCAGGATGCGGAAGCCGACGCCGCCGGCGATCATCGTGGCGGCACCGATCACCAGGAAGGTGGTCTGCGCGGCACCGGTGTCGGCGAGCTCCTCACCGCTGCCCTGGGCCGACGTGTCGGCCGGGGTGTCCGTGCCGGTGTCGGTGAGGGACGAGGAGCCCTCCTCCTGGGCGGAGTCGCCGGAACCGCCGTCGGGGTCGGTGTTGCTGTTGCCCCCGCCGTTTCCGTTGCCGTTGCCGTTCCCATTGCCGTTGCCGTTCCCGTTGCCGTTGCCGTTTCCGTTGCCGTTTCCGTTCCCGTTGCCCGGGTCGGTCGGGTCCTCGGTGGGCTCGGTGGGCTCGTCCGTGGGCTCGGTCGGCTCGTCGGTGGGGTCGGCCGTCGGGACGTCCGTGGGAGGAACGTCCGTCGGCAGGTCCGTCGGGATGTCGGTCGGGACCGGCGGCGTCGGAGTCGGCGACTCGTCGGCGCACAGGACACCCAGGATGCAGTCGTCCGTCTCCGCGGCGGATGCGGCACCGGCTGCGGTCAGCGAGGCGCCGGCGGCGATCACGGCACCGGCGGCGACCCGCGCGATCCGGATGCGCGTCTTCTTGGTCATCTGGTTGCTACCCCCAGTAGCTCATCGTCAGTGAGGCGGCGCCCGGGGCCGTGATCAACGGAGGAGGTAGCTGCACGTAGGCCCCCCGGTTCACATGCGCCCCAGAGATACGCATGCCGCGCGTTACCCTTCCCATTTTTCAAAGCAACGTCAAGGCCGTTGCGCGCGCAATGTCCAACTAAGCGATCTTTGCCGGACAATGAAGCGTGTGAGTGTGATGTAAAACCTAGACATCAGGCACACATTCGGTCACGCAAAAGGCAACTGCCGCCAGCGAGGCGACAGTTGCCTTGTCGACAAACTTACTTCTCCTGCTGCTTGCGCCAGCGAATTCCGGCCTCCAGGAACCCGTCGATCTCGCCGTTGAACACGGCCTCCGGGTTGCCGACCTCGTAATCGGTGCGCAGGTCCTTGACCATCTGGTACGGGTGCAGCACGTACGAACGCATCTGGTTGCCCCAGGAGTTGCCGCCGTCGCCCTTGAGGGCGTTCATCTTGGCCTGCTCCTCCTGGCGGCGCCGCTCGAGGAGCTTGGCCTGGAGCACGTTCATCGCGGTCGCCTTGTTCTGGATCTGCGACCGCTCGTTCTGACAGGAGACGACGATGCCGGTGGGGAGGTGGGTGAGCCGCACCGCGGAGTCGGTGGTGTTGACGCCCTGGCCGCCCGGCCCGGACGACCGGTACACGTCCACCCGCAGTTCGGACTCGTCGATCTCGATGTGGTCGGTCTGCTCGACCACGGGCAGGATCTCGACGCCCGCGAAGGAGGTCTGGCGGCGCCCCTGGTTGTCGAAGGGCGAGATCCGCACGAGCCGGTGGGTGCCCTGCTCGACGGAGAGGGTGCCGTAGGCGTACGGAATCTGCACGGCGAAGGTGGTCGACTTGATGCCGGCCTCTTCGGCGTACGACGTCTCGTAGACCTCGGTCTTGTAGCCGTGCTGCTCAGCCCAGCGCAGGTACATCCGCTGGAGCTTCTCGGCGAAGTCGGCGGCGTCGACGCCACCGGCCTCGGCGCGGATGTTGACGAGCGCCTCGCGCACGTCGTACTCACCGCTGAGGAGCGTGCGGACCTCCATCTCGTCCAGCGCCTTCTTGACGGCGACGAGCTCGGCCTCGGCCTCGGCCTTGGTGTCCGGGTCGTCCTCCTCCTCGGCCATCTCGAACAGCACGGAGAGATCGTCGATCCGCCCGCGCAGCGTCTCCGCCTTCCTGACCTCGGCCTGGAGGTGGGAGAGCTTGCTGGTGACCTTCTGCGCCTCGTCCGGGTTGTCCCACAGGGACGGCGCGGCCGCCTGCTCCTCGAGCACGGCGATTTCTGCCCTCAGCCTGTCGAGGTCCAGAACGGCCTCGATCGACTCCATGGTCGAGGAGAGGGACTTGAGCTCTTCGGATACATCGACGACTGCCACGCCTCCAGCCTAACGGCTCCGCCAAGCGGGGAGAGCCGGTGCGTGCGCGGGCACAGGCCGGGGGTTCAGGGGGCGGAGCCCCCTGGTGGGGTTGAAGGGGCGAAGCCCCTGGCGGTCACGGTGTCGCCGGTGACGAGTTCTTCGTGTCCTGGGGGGTGCCGGGGTCGTCGCCCGAGGTGGCCGCCCAGGTGCCGACGCCGGCCGCGGCGACCAGGAGCACCGCGGCCGCGCCCAGTACGACACGCCGGCGGCGCGTGGCCGCACGGTGCCGGGCGGAACCGGGGCGGGGAGCGCCGGCGGCCCGGGGCGCACGGGCGGTGCCCCTCGCACCCCCGGCCAGCTCGTCCGGCGCCGGCACCCTCATCGACGTATGTGTGTCCCGGTTGGAGTCGGCCGGCTTCGCGCCCGGTACCAGCGGCACCGCACCCCGCCGCCGTACCGGCGCCGAGGACACCGGCTCGTCCTGAGGCGGGCCCTCGTCCGCGTCCTCCTCGGACTCGGTGTCCGGCTCGTCCACGTCCAGCGGCGGCATGCCCGCCAGCATCGGCAGCAGCTCCCGCAGCCGCGCGCCCAGCTCGGAGGCGCGCAGCCGGGAGGCCGGTGCCTTGGCCAGGCACTGCACCATCAGCTGCCAGAGCTCGTCCGGGATGCCGGGGAGGGGGACGACCGTCTCCGTGACGTGGCGGCGCAGCACCGCACCGGGATGTCCCCCGCCGAACGGCGTGAAGCCCGCCAGGAGCTCGTACAGGACCGTCGCCAGCGCGTAGATGTCCACCGAAGCCCGGGGCGGCAGGCCCTCCACGATCTCCGGTGCCAGGTAGTCCGGGGTGCCGATGATCTTCGTGGCCCGGGTCCGCCGCGGTGAGTCGATCAGCTTGGCCACGCCGAAGTCGGTCAGCAGCGCCGGATGCGACCCACCGGGGCCCAGCGGGCCCTGCATGTCCAGGAGCACGTTCTCCGGCTTGACGTCACGGTGGACGACCCCGGCCGCGTGCGCCGCCGCCAGCCCGTCGGCGATGTCCGCGACGATCGCGACGGCCGCCTCGGGCGCGAGCCGCTTCTCCCGGTCGAGCCGGGTGCGCAGGTCGGTCCCCCGGACGAGGTCCATGACCAGCGCGAGGTCGTTGCCGTCGACGACCAGGTCGCGCACGGAGACCACGTTCGGGTGATCCAGGCCGAGCAGGGCCGTGCGCTCCTGCACGAAGCGTCCGACGAGCTCCTGGTCGGACGCGAGGTCCTCGCGCAGCAGCTTGACGGCGACGGGTCCCTCGGGCCCCTCGCCCAGCCACACCGTGCCGGCGCTGCCCCGCCCCAGGATCTGGTGGGCGGTGTACCGGCTGCCGATCTTCCGTGCCAAGGCTGCTCCTACTGACGCGTGTTGCCGACAAAGCTACGCGCCGCAAGAGCCAACCTTCACCGCGGAGACGGAAATCACCCGCTGGGTGTCGACAAATCCCCAGAGTCGCCCGGATCTCGGGGATCTCAGGGGAGCTCAGGGAATCTCAGGGCTTTCGGGGCCGCTACTGGCCGGAGGAGTTCCCGCTCAGGTCGCCGATCCACCCGGACACCGTGTCGAACATGTCGCCGAGCTGCTGCCAGTAGCTCTTGCCCGTGCCGATCCACTCCTGCAACGGGCTCAGCTCCCAGACCAGCCAGCCCGCGACGAACAGGATGACGATCGTGAACAGGCAGCCCTTGAGGCAGCCGAGCCCGGGGATCTTCATCGGGTTGGCGCTGCGCTGCCGCGGCTCGCGGGGCTCGCGGGCGGGCCGCCGGGGCTCCGGCTGCGGGGGCGGCGCGTACCGCTGCGGCTGCGGCTGCTGACGGGGCTGGGGCTGCTGCTGCGGGGCGTACTGCTGCGGCTGTTGCTGCTGCGGATGGCCGTAACCACCGGGCTGCGGCCGCTGTGCGGGCCGCTGCTGCTGGGGTCGCGGCTGCTGGTCCGGCCGGGCGACCTGCCGCTGGGGGCGGCGGCGCAGCGGGTCCTGGCTGGGGTCGAGGTACTGGACCTGCGTCTGTTCGTTCCGGTCGCGGGCGGCCCGCAACTGGTTCTGCCAGGGGTGCGGGTCCTCGGGCTGACCGGGCTGACCGGGCTGACCCGGCTGCTGCCCCTGCTGCCCGCCCGGCTGGTGCTGCGGCACCGGCGGCATGACGGCGGTCGGGTCGGCGGCACCGAAAGAGCCCCCGCCGGGGCTGCCGGGGCCGCCGGTGTGGGGCATGACGCTGGTCGCGGCGTTCGGGTCGTACGCGCCCGCGCCGTGCGGCAGCACCTGGGTCGGGTCGGCGGCGCCGGGCATGCCCGGGACGGCCGCCGGGGCCGGGTCGGGTGCCAGCAGCGCGCCGACCGATTCCGCGGCGGCGATCTGCGCGGAGTTCGCGTGCACGCCGACGCCCTCGGCGACGGTGCGCAGGGCGCGCGCGAGGTTCTCGGCGCTGGGGCGCTCGTCGGGGTTCTTGCGCAGGCAGCGCTCTATGACCGTCCAGAGCGGGTCGGGGACCGTGGACGGGCGGCGCGGTTCGGCGCTGAGATGCTGGTGGAGGACTTCGAGGGCCGAGCCGCCGCCGAACGGGGGGCGGCCGGTGACCAGCTCGTACATCAGGATGCCGGCGCCGTAGATGTCGACGGCGGAGGTCTGCGGGCGGCCCTCGGCGGACTCGGGCGCGACGTACGCGGGCGTGCCGACGAACTCGTGCGTGCGGGTCAGGCCGGGCGAGTCGGCGAGGCGCGCGATGCCGAAGTCGGTCAGCATCGGGTGCATCTGGCCGCCGTACTGCTTGAGCAGGACGTTCGCCGGCTTCAGGTCGCGGTGGACGACGCCGTCGGCATGGCTGGCGGCGAGCGCGTCGGCGATCTGCGCGGTGAGCAGGGCGGCGCCGACGGGCGAGAAGGGGCCGTTCTCGCGCAGGTAGCGGTGCAGGTCGGGGCCCTCGACGAGGTCCATGACCAGGGCGAGCAGATCGCCCTCGACCACCAGGTCGCGCACCCGCACGATGTTCGGGTGGGTCAGACGGAGCAGGACGGAGCGCTCCCGCAGGAACCGCATCACGATGTCGGGGTCGCTCGCGAGCTCCTCCTTGAGGACCTTGATCGCGACGGTCTCGCCGGGCTGGCCCTGCACGGCCGCCTCGGCGCCCGCGGTCTCGCGCTGGCGGGCTCGCCAGACGGTCCCCGTGGCGCCGCGTCCGAGCGGCTCCTCGAGGAAGTACTTGCTGCCTACCGGCCGCACGTCATGCGCTCCCTGTTGCTGGCTTGCCTGCTTGCTTACCTGACCCGTCCACCGGGGTCCGGCGTGCTATGGGTGTTCCGACCCACTGTAGTGCCGCTGTCCGCGGCGCCGGGGTGTCGTTGTCCCGTCGTCGTTCTGTGCGTCTTACGTACCGGTTCCCGTGCACGTTCGAAGGAAAGACGCTCGACTCGATCCCGTTGGTTGCCACAGCCGCGCGTGAGCGATCTCAAGTGGTCACGAGTCGGGCACTGGTCAGGCACTTTTGCGGGCAGAGCCGACCAATCAAGATCATTTGATGATGGGCGGCGGGCGCGTTGTCAGTGGCAGGTGCGAGGATGCCTCCTGTACTGGCCGACGTGCTCGTGGTGGGGGAAGTCCGTGGCGTGGGACCGCCGTTCCGGCTTCGTCCTCGTCCCCGGGTGCCCGCGCAGAAGGGACGGCTGACGGCGATGCAGATCCGGCTGACCGTCGTAGACCCGCTGGGGCCGCCCGAGCGGACCCAGGGCCGCGCCGCGAGCTGTGACGTGCTGGTCACCGCGCCCGCGGGCACCGCCCTGGCCGCGGTGGCGTCGGCGCTCGCCTCGGCGGTCCCCGCGGACGCGGGCGTCCCACCGGAGCGGAGCCGGGAGGCCGGCGGCGGCCCGGTCGTGCTGTACGCCGGTGCGGAGCGGCTCGACGCCCAGCGCTGCACCCTGGGCGAGCCCCCGCTGTTCGACGGCGCCGTGCTGTCCCTGGGCACCCCCGGCGAGCCGGAGCCCCACCCCGAGCTGGACGACGCGCCGACCCAGCTCCACGTGATCGCCGGCCCGGACGCGGGCGGGGTCCATCTGCTGCACGGCGGCCAGATCCACATCGGCCGCTCCGCCGACGCCGACGTCCCGCTGGACGACCCCGACGTCTCCCGCCTGCACTGCGCGGTGACGGTCGGCCCCGACGGCCGCGTCTCGGTCGCCGACCTCGACTCCACGAACGGCACCTCGCTGGACGGCGCGCGCGTGGGCACCCACCCGGTCCGCTTCACGCCGGGCGCGCTGCTCAGGATCGGCGAGTCGGCCCTGCGGCTGGCCCCGGCGGGCGGCCCGGGTGCGCGCGTGCGGACGACTCCCGACGGGGAGGGGCAGGTGCGGGTGCCCACCGGGGACGCGGCGCCGACCCAGGCTCCCGCGCCCGGCGGTGGGCCCGGCCCGTCCGGCCCCTCCGGTCCCTCCGACAGGACGCATCATGCGTACGGCTCGGCGGGCTGGGGCGCCTCGACCGGCACCCCGGACGCGCAGGGCCACGCCCCCGTCGAACCACCCCTCGTCGTACCGGGCCAGGGCGGGGCGCCGCACATCGAGACCAACGGGGCTCGGCCGTACGGCCGGACGAGCGCCGCACCCCGGGACGGCTCGGGTTCCGGCTCGGGATCAGGTTCCGGCTCCCGCTCCCGCTCCCGCTCCGGCGACAGCGGGGCGACCCACGCCGGGCGGTTCGGCGTCGCCGCGGCGGGCGGCGCCTCGGTCCCCGGGCCCGGAGACCTAGGGCAGACACGCGAAGGCCCGTCCGACGCAAACAGGCCCGGCGCCGCGGACGACGACACCGATCCCGCCACCGCCCCCGACACCGACACCGGCCGCCGCAAAGGAACCCCCCTCCGCGGCACCGACGTACCCCCCGGCCTGCGCAAACGCGGCGGACTCTCGGCGTGGGCGCGTCGCCTGACCGGCGGGCGCGGCGAGCAGGAGACGGCCGGGGACCCCACCTACGACGAGACCGGCGGCACCGCCTCCCCCGCATCGCAGCCGGCACCTCTGCCCCCGCCGTCCCAGGCCCCCGAGGCCTGGCCGGACCCGGCGGCGCTGCTGCTGACGGCGCTGGGCCCCGGACCCCGGCTGTGGGAGCGCGGCCCGGGCCACCCGGAGGCGCTCACGGTGCGGCTCGGCACGGCGGACCGTGCGGCGCCCGACGGCTCGGGGCTCCTGCCCGTCGTTCCGGTGACCGCCGATCTGCGCGAGGCCGGGGCACTGGGGCTGGCCGGACCGCGCGAGCGGCTCGCCGGGCTGGCCCGCGCGGTCGTCGCCCAGCTCGCCGCGCTGCACTCCCCCGATGCCCTGGAAATCGTCCTGATCAGCGCGGACCGCTCCCGGCCCGTGGCGGAGCGCACCGCCGAGTGGTCCTGGCTGGGCTGGCTCCCGCATCTGCGACCCGGACACGGCCAGGACTGCCGCCTCCTGCTCGCCTACGACCGCGAACAGGCCACGGCCCGCACCGACGAACTCCTCCGCCGCCTGGAGGACCACCTCACCGATGCCTCGGTCCCCGCCTCTGCCCGGCGGACGGCCCCTTCGTACGGCACGGACGCGAGTGCCCCCGGCGACCGCCCGCCCCGTGGTGCGAACCACCGCCCCGCCTGGGCCCGGGACGACGTCGCGGTGGACGACGAGGGCAGGAGCGGTTTCCCCGGCCCGTACACGGTGGTCGTCGTGGACGGCGATCCCGGGGGCGCCGCCGTGCGCGAGGCGGTGGCGCGGCTGGCGCTGGACGGCCCGCGGGCCGGCATCCATGTGGTGTGCCTCGCCGAGACGGCCCCCGCGTCGCCCGCGTCGCCGGTGACAGAGACGTACGAGGCGGCCTGCGCGGCGGCACCGGCGTTCCGTGAGTGCGGTGCCGTGGCGCTGCTCAGCGGCGACGTGGCGACGGCACTGCGGCTGATGCGGGTGGCACGGGCGGGTGCGGGTACGGACGGTTCCGCGACGCCCGCCACGCGCGCCACGCCCACCTCCCCGAGCACCCCCACCACCCCCGTCGGCCCGGTGGGCCACGGCACCGTCGCCGCCGTGGACGCCGTCTCGCTCGCCTGGGCCGAGCGGTTCGCGCGGGCGCTGGCGCCGTTGCGGGCGGAGGGCATCGCCGGTGAGCGGCACTCGCGCGTGTCCGCGCCGTTGCCCCAGGCGGCCAGGCTGCTGGACGAGGTGGGGCTGGCCCGGGCCACCCCGGCGTCGCTGATGGCCCGCTGGGCGGACGCGGCCGACGACACGGAGTCGCTCGGCGGGCGGGCCTGGGCCGTGCTCGGCGCCGGACCGCGCGGCCCGGTCTGCGCGGACCTCGCGCTGGACGGCCCGCACCTGCTGATCGAGGGACCGGCGGGCAGCGGCCGTACGGAACTGCTGCGGGCGATCGTCGCCTCGCTGGCCGCCGCCGAGCGGCCCGACCGGCTGAGCGTGGTGCTGATCGACGGCCGGGACAGCGTGGGCACGGACGGCGGCGGACACGGCGAGGGCCTGCGCGTCTGTACGGACGTACCGCATGTCACCACCCACCTCACCGCCAACGACCCCGTGCGGATGCGGGAGTTCGCCCAGTCCCTGAGCGCCGAGCTGAAGCGGCGCGCGGAGCTGCTCGGGCGGTCCGACTTCGCCGAGTGGCACACCGGGCGCGAGGTGTCGGGCCGCATAGTCGCCCAGCGCACGCCCCCGGCCCGCGGCGTGTCCGCCACCGCGGAACACACCGGAGACCTGGACACCCCGTCCAGCTCCACCATCCGGCTGCGCCCGGCTGCCGCCCGACGGCAGGCGGAGGCGGCGCCGCCGCTGCCCCGCCTCGTCGTGATCGTGGACGACCTGGACGCTCTGGTCCGCCCCGCGCTGGGCTCGCCGGGCAGACCCGCGGCGGGCTCGGTGATACGCGCCCTGGAGGCCGTGGCCCGCGAGGGCGAGCGCCTCGGCGTTCACCTGGTGGCCGCGTCCGGCGTCGGCGGCCGTACGGCCCAGTCGGACCTGGCACGGCTGGCCACCCTCCGCGTCACGCTGGACACCCCGGCCGCCGGCCCCGACGAACCGGCCCCCGGCCGCGGCCGCCTGGCCTGGGCGGACGGGCGGGTCACGCCGTTCCAGGGGGGCCGGGTGACGGGACGGATCCCGCGTACGGCGACCTTGCGGCCGACGGTCCTGCCCCTGGAGTGGGAGCGGATGGGGGACCCGCCGACCCGACGCCCGGTGCGCGAGCTGGGCAACGGCCCGACGGACCTGGCTCTGCTGGCCAGCGCGCTGGAGCGGGCGGCGCGCGAGGTCGCGGCGACCGAGGTGCCGTCACTCCTGTAGCGCCGGTTCGGACCGTCGGCCGGCACCGGTCCGGCACAGAATGAGCCCGTCCGGCGCTTGAGGACGAGGCCATTCACGCCGATAGCGGTGGTCTGGGGGCGCCGGCCCCCAGCGGACGCGAGCCACCAACCGCCCGTACCTGGTCACGAGGGGGTCACGATCCCCGGCTTGACACGCGACGCGCTCTTGCCGCCCCCAACCCCCCGGGCGTAGACCAGACCGCACGGGACAGCGCTCGAACGTTCGACGAGGCACGAAGAACGGGGCAGTGATGCGCAGCACGAGCAGTACGAACCGCAACAACAGGGCCGCGAAATCCGCAGCCGCACTCCTGGCGGGAGCCCTCGCGCTCGCGCTGACGGCGTGCGGCGGCGACGACGACAAGAGCAGCAACAGCGACACGACCGCCAAGGAGACAGGCACCACCGTCACCCTCCCCAAGCTGGACGGCAAGAGCCTGGAGGTCGCCGCGGTCTGGACCGGCGCCGAGCAGGCCAACTTCAAGAAGGTTCTCGCGGAGTTCGAGAAGCGGACGGGCGCGAAGGTGACCTTCGTGCCCGCGCAGGACCCGATCGTCAACTTCCTCGGCTCGAAGATCGCGGGCGGCCAGCCGCCGGACATCGCGATGCTCCCGCAGCCGGGCGCCATCAAGCAGGCCGTGGACAAGAAGTGGGCCAAGCCCCTCGGCGCCGAGGCCCTCAAGGAACTGCAGGAGAACTACTCCCAGGGCTGGCAGGACATCGGCAAGGTCGACGGCAAGCAGTACGGCGTCTACTACAAGGCCGCCAACAAGTCGCTGATCTGGTACAACGCCCAGGTCTTCGAGAACGCGGGGGCCACCGAGCCCAAGACCTGGGACGAACTCCTCACCACCGCGCAGACGGTCTACGACTCCGGCGTCACCCCGTTCTCCGTCGGCGGCGCCGAGGGCTGGACCCTGACCGACTGGTTCGAGAACGTCTATCTCTCCCAGGCGGGTCCGGAGAAGTACGACCAGCTGGCGAAGCACGAGATCAAGTGGACGGACCCGTCCGTGAAGGACGCCCTGACCACGCTGGCCCAGGTCTGGGGCAAGAAGGACTACGTGGCGGGCGGCGCGGCCGGCGCGCTGCAGACGGACTTCCCGGCCTCGGTGACGCAGACCTTCACCGGCGGCGACCAGCCCAAGGCGGGCATGGTCTACGAGGGCGACTTCGCGCAGGTCAACATCGTCCAGGCCGGTGCCAAGGTCGGCACGGACGCGAAGGTGTTCCCGTTCCCGGCCGTGGGCGACACCGCGCCGGTGGTCTCCGGCGGCGACGCGGCGGTGATCCTGAAGGACTCCGAGGCGGCGCAGGCGCTGGCCACCTTCCTCGCCTCCCCGGACGCGGCGACCGTCCAGGCGAAGCTCGGCGGCTACCTCTCGCCGAACAAGAACGTGGCGGACTCGGCGTACCCGAACGCGGTGCAGCAGAGGATGGCCAAGGCGCTGATCGCGGCCGGTGACGACTTCCGCTTCGACATGTCCGACCAGGCCCCGCAGGCCTTCGGCGGCACGCCCGGCAAGGGCGAGTGGAAGGCGCTGCAGGACTTCCTGAAGAACCCGAAGGACATCGCCGGCACCCAGCAGAAACTGGAGGCCGACGCGGCGGCGGCCTACGGCGGCTGACGCGATGGCATCTGCCAATGCGGCAGGGGGCACTCCGCCCCCTGCCGCTCCCAAGTCGCGCAAGAGCGTGACCGGCACCCGCAAGAGCGTGGCTGCGCTGTTCCTGCTGCCCGCTCTCGTGCTGCTGGGCGCGCTCGTGGTCTACCCGATCGGGTACTCGGTCGTCCGCAGCTTCTACGACCAGTCCGGCGACGGCTTCGCCGGATTCGACAACTACGAGGCGCTGTTCACCGACGAAGGCATCCGCACCGCGCTGAAGAACAACGTCATCTGGGTGGTGTTCGCCCCGACGGTCGCCACCGCGCTCGGTCTGATCTTCGCGGTGCTGACCGAACGGGTGCGCTGGGGCACGGCGTTCAAGCTCGTCGTCTTCATGCCGATGGCGATCTCGATGCTGGCGGCGGGCATCATCTTCCGGCTGGTCTACGACCAGGACCCGGACAAGGGCGTGGCGAACGCGGTGTGGGTGGGTGTCCACGACACCTTCGCGGAGGCGTCCGCGTTCCCGAAGGCGCACCCGGGCCGCGATTCGCCGCTGGTGGTGCAAGGGGGGAGCTTCGTCACCAAGGCGACGGTCAGCACCGGCGACACCGTCACCCTGCCCCTCGTGGGCGTCGCCCCCGAGCAGATGCCCGGCGACGCGAAGCGGGCCGTACCGCCGCAGGCCGAGCCGGGGAAGATCACCGGGACGACCTGGCAGGACTTCACCCGTGGCAAGGGCGTGGGCACGCTCGGCGCGCCGGACGCGTCCGAGGTCGGCTACCCCGGCATGAAGATCGAGGCGGTCAAGGACGGCAAGGTGGTGGAATCCACGAAGGCCGCCGACGACGGCACGTTCACCTTGTCCGAGAAGGCCGACGGGGCCCAACTCCGGTTGCCCGCAAGCAACTTCAAGGAGCCCTACAACGGCCTGGACTGGCTCGGCCCGTCCCTGGTCACACCCGCGATCATCGGGTCGTACATCTGGATGTGGGCGGGTTTCGCGATGGTGCTGATCGCGGCCGGGCTGGCCGGGATGCCCCGTGAGCTCCTGGAGGCGGCCCGGGTGGACGGGGCGAACGAGTGGCAGGTGTTCCGCAGGGTCACGGTGCCGCTGCTGGCTCCCGTCCTCGCGGTCGTCGCCGTCACTCTGATGATCAACGTCCTGAAGGTCTTCGACCTGGTCTTCATCATCGCGCCGGGCTCCTCGCAGGACGACGCGAACGTGCTGGCCCTGGAGCTGTATCGCAAGGGCTTCTCCGAGGACCAGCCGGGCATCGCGAGCGCCATCTCGGTGTTCCTGCTCCTGCTGGTCATCCCGGTGATGTGGTTCAACGTCCGCAGGCTCAAGCGGGAGGTGCGGCGATGACGACACATGCCGACCGGCTCACCAAGGAGGCGCCGGTCGAGGGCGTGAAGGCCAGGCGGTCCCTCGGCGGGCGCCTCGCCGAAGGGGTCAGCGGCGGTCTGCTGCGCGTGTTCCTCATCGTCGTCGGCCTGTTCTGGCTGGTGCCGACGATCGGTCTGCTGCTGTCCTCGCTGCGCCCGCCGCGGGAGATGGCCGCGAGCGGCTGGTGGGAGGTCTTCTCCAAGCCGTCCCAACTCACCTTCGAGAGCTACGACAAGCTCCTGCAGAACAGCGACATCACCAACTCGCTCGTCAACACGGTGCTGATCACGGTCCCGGCGACGGCCCTGGTCGTCGTCATCGGCGCGCTCGCGGGCTACGCGTTCGCGTGGATGGAGTTCCCGGGCCGCGACTGGTGGTTCCTGGGCGTGGTCGGCCTGTTGGTCGTGCCCGTGCAGGTGGCGCTGATCCCGATCGCCGAACTCTTCGGCAAGCTCGGCCTGTTCGGCTCGATCTTCGGCGTGGTCCTCTTCCACACGGGCTTCGGTCTGCCCTTCGCGGTGTTCCTGCTGCGGAACTTCTTCGCGGAGATCCCGAAGGAGCTGCTGGAGGCGGCCCGGCTGGACGGGGCGGGTGAACTGCGCCTGTTCGTCCGGGTCGTGATGCCGCTCGGCGGGCCGGCGATCGCGAGCCTGGGCATCTTCCAGTTCCTGTGGGTGTGGAACGACATGCTGATCGCGCTGGTGTTCTCCGACTCCGGCAGCCAGCCGATCACGGTCGCGCTGCAGACGCAGGTACGCCAGTTCGGCAACAACATCGACGTCCTGGCACCCGGCGCGTTCATCTCCATGGTGATCCCACTCGCCGTGTTCTTCCTGTTCCAGCGACAGTTCGTGTCCGGCGTGATGGCGGGCGCGGTCAAGTAGCCCCCAGGAACACCCACTTGAGGGGGCGGACCACACCGGTCCGTCCCCTTTGTCCGTCCACGATCCCCCGAATGCCGTAACGCTTCGTAACCAGAACACGCCCTCGGCCGTTCCCGGGCAGAACGCCCGCGACGACCCTTGGATGTCCCCCTTGCCCAGGTTCAGTGTCATCGTCCCCGCGTACAAGGTTCAGGCGTACCTCAACGAATGCCTGGATTCGGTGCTCTCCCAGTCGTATCCGGATCTGGAACTGATCGTGGTCGACGACGGCTCGCCGGACGCCTGCGGCGCGATCATCGACGAAGCCGCGGCCCGCGACCCACGCGTACGCCCCGTACACCTGCCCCGCAACGAGGGCCTCGGGCCCGCCCGCAACGCCGGTCTGCGCACGGCGACCGGCGACTACCTGCTCTTCCTGGACGGCGACGACACCCTCACCCCGCACGCGCTGCGCGCGATCGCCGACCGCCTGAAGGAGACCGGCGAGCCGGACATCCTGGTCCACGACTACGCGCGCACCGACTGGTCGGGCCGGACCGTCCGCAACCAGGCGGCGATCCACCTCACGGAACGCGGCCCGGCGTCCTTCGCCCTGGAGGACCGCCCGGGCCTGCTCAAACTGCTGACGGTCGTGTGGAACAAGACGTACCGCCGGGAGTTCGTCGAGCGCGAAGGGCTCACCTTCCCGCCCGGCTACTACGAGGACGTCCCGTGGACGTACCCGGCGCTCATGGCCGCCGAGTCGATCGCCACGCTCGACCGGGTCTGCGTCCACTACCGGCAGCGCCGCCGGGGCAGCATCACCCGCACCACCAGCCGCCGCCACTTCGACCTCTTCGAGCAGTACGACCGGGTCTTCGCGTACGTCGAGCAGCGCCCCGAACTGGCGCGCTGGCGGCCGGTGTTGTTCCGCCGCATGGTCAACCACCTGACGACGGTCTTCGCCCACCGCGAGCGGCTGCCCCGCGAGGCGCGGGCCGACTTCCTGCGCCAGGCGCGCGCCCTCTGCCGCCGTCACCACGCCCCGGGCCACCCGGTCCCGCTGCGCTCCCGGCTGCGGCACACCCTCGTCCGGCTGGGCCTGCGCCGCACGTTCCACACCCTGCAACGGGCGTCGGCCCTGCGCCGCCGCACGGTCAAGTCCCTGACCCGCCTGCTGAAGTCCATGGGCGCCGCGGCCCTCCGGCTCCACTACCGCGTCCAGCGCCGTCTCCCCCTGTGCGCCGACCGGGCCCTCTTCGCCGCGTACGGCGGCCGCGGCCACGGCTGCAACCCGGGCGCCCTGGAGACCGCGTTCCGCACCCACGCCCCGCACTTCCGCACGACCTGGGTCGCGCGCCGCGAGCACCACCACACGATCCCGGCCGCCACCCGCCGCGTCAGGCCCGGCACGGTCGCCTACTGGACGGCGCTGGCCCGCTCCAAGTACCTGGTCAGCAACGTCGACTTCGACCGCCGCCTGGTCAAGCGCCCCGGCCAGATCCTCCTCCAGACACAGCACGGCACCCCGCTCAAGCACATGGGCCTGGACCTCCAGGAGCGCCCGGCGGCCGCCCGCGACACGGACTTCGCCGAGCTCCTGCGCGGGGTCGACACCTGGGACCACGTCCTGTCCGCCAACCGCCACTCCACCCTGACCTGGGAGCGCGTTCTCCCCGGCCGCTACCGCACGCTCGAGTACGGCCAGCCCCGCAACGACGTCTTCCAGCAGGCGACCTCCGCGGACGTGTCCCGGCTGCGCGAGACCCTCGGCATCCCCGAGGGCACAGTCGCGATCCTGTACGCGCCCACCCACCGCGACCACCGCCGCAGCCAACACCAGCCCCTCGACCTGGAACGGCTCCTGCGCAGCCTCGGCCCCCGCTACGTCGTCCTCGCCCGCGCCCACCACGTCTACGGCGAACCCCTCACCGCCGGATCGGACCGGGTCATCGACGTCACCGACCACCCGAGCGTCGAGCAGCTGTGCCTCGCCTCGGACGCCCTGGTCACCGACTACTCCTCGATCATGTTCGACTACGCCAACCTCGACCGCCCGATCGTGCTCCTCGCCGACGACCGGGAGGCGTACGAGGCGGCCCGCGGCACCTACTTCGACCTGCGCTCCTTCCCGCCGGGCGCGGTCGCGCGCAGTGAGGACGAGCTGATCGACATCTTCGCCACCGGCCACTGGCGCGGCTCGCGCTCCGCCCAGCTGCGCTCCGCGTTCCGCGAGCGGTTCTGCCCGTACGACGACGGGCGCGCCGCCGAGCGGGTCGTACGCCATGTGGTGCTGGGGGAGACGGACCTCCCGCCGGTCGTGCCGCTCGCCGAGCGCCACCCGGTGCCGTCCGCGGCGGCGGCCCTCGGCCGCTTTCCACTGGCGGGCGTGCCGCAGCCGGCCGGTCCGCGGGACGTCGGGTCGCTGGACGGCGGGTCGCCGGCCGTTGATTCGCCGGCCGTCGGTTCGCCGGCCGTCGGTTCCCCGGCCGTTGATTCGCCGGCCGTCGGTTCACAGCCCGTCGGTCCGCCGGTCGTCGGTTCACAGCCCGTCGGTTCCCCGGTCATCGGTTCGCCGGTCGTCGGTTCACAGCCCGTCGGTTCGCCGGTCATCGGTTCGCCGGTCGTCGGTTCACAGCCCGTCGGTTCCCCGGTCATCGGTTCGCCGGTCGTCGGTTCACAGCCCGTCGGTTCGCCGGCCGGCGGTCCGCAGCCCGTCGGTTCGTCGGCCGTCGCCGACCGCGGCTGAATCCGGTGCCACTCCAGGGAGTTCGCATGCCGTCCAGCCCCTCCCGGCCGACCCCGACCCGGCCCTCCACCTGGCGGCCGGCGAGCCGGCCCGGCCGGAGATAGTCGCTCATGAGGCCGCGCACCTGGGTGCTGGTGCTCGCCGCGGTGTTCGCCGTGCTCCAGCTCGCGAACGTCACCGGCCGGGACACCCCCGACACCAAGAACTACCTGTCGTACGCCCTGAGCCTCGGCGGCGACAGCAAGCGGGAGGCGGCGGCCGCCACCATCGACTACGCCTGCGCGGGCCGGGCGTCGACGGCGTACCGCAGACAGAAGGTCGACGTGGTGCGCTTCCACGCGCCGGACCCCCGTCGGCAGGTCATGACGGAGTGCCGGGCCACGGCCTGGCGGGAGGTGGACGCGCGGCTGCGGGCGGGGCAGACGGGCGGGCATGCCGTGCCGTTCAGTTCGGCGCGGTTCATGCGGATCTTCGAGGCGCGGCCCGGATATCCGGTGTTCCTGGTGCCGTTCGTCACCGTGCTCGGCGTGACGTGGGGGGTGTGGGCGGCGAGTGTCGTCATCGCGGTCGCGGGCGGAATCCTGGCGTTCCTCATCCTGCGCACCCTGTCCGTGCCGGTGCCGCTCGCGCTGACCGGTCAGGCGCTGTACTACGTCCTGCCGTGCGGCACGACCGCCATGCGGCCCATGACGGAGGGCCTGCTGCTGGCGCTGACGCTGGCGGCAGTGTGGGGGTGCGCGCTGGTGCTGCACGGGCATCGGGCCCGGGCCGGTCTGGTGCTGGTGGGCGGGTCGCTGGCCGGGCTGTTCACGGTGAAGCACCCACAGGCGCTGCTTCTGGGGCTGTGCCTGGCGGGGGCGGGAGCGGTGATCGCCGTACGGCGGCGGGGGCGGGGGCAGGGGCAGGGGCAGGCTGTGGGGCGTGGCGTGGTGGCTCTGGCGGCCGTGGGGGGTTCCGCCGTGATCGGGACCTTGCTGCTGGCGAAGGTGCTGCACTACCCGTCCGCATCCGAGAGCGTCCAGGATCTGCTCGCCGACCACTTCACCCGGCCCGACCGGACCCGTCCGTGGCCGGAGTTCCTGCACCTCCAGGCCAACTTCTGGACGGAGTGGCTGCGTCGGCAGCTGTGGCAGCCGCTGTTCGCGGCGGCCCTGGCGGCGGGTGCGTGGGGGGCGCTGCGCGGGCGACGGCGGGCGTTCGGCGGGTTCCTGGTGGCGGCGGGCTGCACGGGGATCCTCACGCAGGCCGCGCACCCGGACATCAACATCTGGGGCGATCGGCTGATCGTGCTGGCGTGGCTGCTGCCGGTGGTCGGGGTGCCGCTGCTGCTGGAGCGTGTCGCACGGGAGCGGGTGACACTGCCCGCGCAGGAGCACGCCGAACGGGCTCACACGATGGGGTGAGGTACGGACGGGCCGTCGACCTCGGCGTGGCTGCGGGGAACATACGGCCAATGCCTCAGCCCCTCCCCCCGCTTCCCGTCCCCCTTGACGTGCGATGAGCGGCGTCGGTGTTCTTGCCCGGCGGTCCGTGCGCGGTGCGACGGCACTGCGCGGCGGCCGAGTCCGGCGTCCCACTCCGTACCAGGTCGTCGGGTTCCTGTTCTGGCTGGTGATGTCGCTGGCCTACTGGCGGGTGCCGCTGTGCTGCGACGCCGGGCAGCACGCGGCGGTCGTCGAACGCCTGAAGGCGAGTCTGCTCCAGCCGCGCCACCCGATGGCCGACCTGCCGGGTGCGGGCAGCCCGTACTACTCGCCGTACGCGCTGGCGCAGGGCGCCTTCGCACGGCTGACGGGACTGAGCGGGTGGCAGGTCCTGCAACTCGCCGGGCCGCTGAACCTGCTGGTGCTGCTGACCGGCCTCGGCCGTTTCGTGCGGGTGCTGACGCCGAGGCAGTGGGCGCCGGTGCTGGCGCTGGCCGCGATGACACTGCTGTGGGGGACCGAGCGGGCCTGGTGGAGCGGGTACCTCGGGCTGATGTCGATGACGGGGAACCTCGGGTATCCGTCGGCGTTCGCGATCGGGCTGGCCTTCTGGGCATGGGGGCTGACGGGGGCTCGGGCCCGGGAGGCGGGCCGGGCGGTGCGGTACGTCGGGCCGAGCGGGCTGCCGGGTCTCAGCGGGTACGCGGGGCTCGGCGCGCTGTACGGGCTGATCCTGCTGGTGCACCCGGTCACGGCGGTGGCGGCGGTGCTGGGGGCCGTGGCCCTGCTCGGCGGGTGGCAGCGCGGATGGCGGCCGGCGGTCGTGCGGCCGTGGGCGCTGACGGGCGGGACCGCGTTGCTGGTCGCGGTCTGCTGGCCGTACTTCGACGTGTTCGCTCCGGCCGGGGACGGCGGCGCGGACGGAACGCACCGGACGCTGTACCAGGACCTCGGCGGACACTTCTGGCTGGCGCTGCTCGGGGTGCCGGCGCTATGGCGGCGAGGGCGGAGGTCGGTGCGCGATCCCCTCGTGCTGATGTTCGTCCTCGACTGCCTGGTCGTGGCGTACGGCTGGTTCAGCGGGCACCACACCTACGGCGGAATCCTCGGGCTGACCTTGGTGCCGCCGCAGTTCGCGCTCGCGGTGGAGCTGGCGGCGCCGCGGCCCTGGCCGGTGTGGCGGCGGGTGCTGGGCGGGGCCGCGGCGGCCGGGGCCTGCGTGGGTTTCCTCACCGTGCAGGCGGGCGCGGTCGTCCCGCGCTCGCTGGACCCGGTCGGCTTCGCACAGCCGCCGCGCTGGCCGACGTACGCATGGGCCTCGCGGCATATCGGCCCCGGCGAGGTCGTGATCACCGACGGCTACCACGCCGGCCACGCGATCGCGGGCTACGGCGCGAACCTCGCCGCGCCCGCCCGGCCGGACGCGGCCCTCGACGAACGGGAAAGGGCGAGGCGGCTCGCGGACGTCCGCGCCTACCTCGCCCCGACGTCGACCCGCGCCGAGCGCACCGCCGTCGCCCGCCGCTACCACGTGCGGTGGCTGCTGCTCACACGCCGGCACCTGGTGCCCGAGGAGGCGGTGGTGGTGACGTGGAGCGGGCGGACGGGGGAGGTGCTGGCGCGGGTCGGGTGACGCTTTCCGGTGTGTGACCGGGGTTACTCGTTGACGAGCCTTGGGATTACTCGATGACGAGGTCGACCTCGATGTTGCCGCGGGTGGCGTTGGAGTAGGGGCAGACCTGGTGGGCCTGCTCGACCAGCTTGCGGCCGGTCGCCTCGTCCACGGTGTCGGGCAGCTCCACGCGGAGGGTGACCTTGAGGGCGAAGCCCTCGCCCTGCTTGCCTATGCCGACCTCGGAGGTGACGGCGGCGTCGCTCACGTCGACCTTGGCCTGACGGCCGACGAGACCGAGGGCGCTGCCGAAACAGGCGGCGTAACCGGCGGCGAACAGCTGCTCCGGGTTGGTGCCCTGTCCGTTGCCGCCCATCTCCACCGGAATGCCCAGCGCGAGGTCCAGGGTGCCGTCGGAGGAGACGGCACGGCCTTCCCGGCCGTGGGTGGCGGTGGCGACAGCGGTGTAGAGCGCGTCCATGGAAGAACCATCCCTCTTTGAGTCACGTCTCGGCGGCCTGTCCGGCCGCCTTGCGAGCACAAGTAGAGCACACAATTCAGTTGTGCACAATTGAATAGCTCGCAAGAGCTATCCTGGATGCATGACCCGGACACCGACCCCCGCCCACGCATCAGCCGCCCCATCGCCCTCGGAAGAGAACTGGCTGCGCCTCGACGGCCAGATCTGCTTCTCCCTGCACGCTGCCTCGCGTGCGTTCAACGGCGTCTACCGGGTGATCCTCAAGGACCTCGGACTGACCTACCCGCAGTACCTGGTGATGCTGGTGCTGTGGGAGCGGGGCGAGATGCCCGTGAAGCAGCTCGGCGAACACCTGCGCCTCGACTCCGGCACGCTGTCACCGCTGCTCAAGCGCCTGGAGGCGGCCGGTCTCGTCCGACGGGAGCGCAGCACCCGCGACGAACGCTCGGTGGAGGTACGGCTGACCGAGGAGGGCGTGGCCCTGCGCGAGCCCGCGCTCCGGGTGCCGCGCCGGATCTTCCAGGCCACCGGCTTCAACCTCGACGAACTCCGCGACCTGCGCGAACGCCTCGACCGGCTCACCTCGACGCTGGACTCGGCGGCGCTGGAGGAGATGCCGGGCGGCCAGTAGCCGCGCCGATCAGCCCCACCCCCACGCGGGCACTGCGTGTCGCCTCAGGTTCACGTGGAGTCATCACAGTGACTCGCACGGGACTCGGCCGCCTGCTTCACTGACGACGGGAGCCGACAGCACACCCACAGCTCTTACCGCAGACCACCACCACAGGCCAATTCACGAGGGGACGGCCGCACATGACCTGGCTGATCACCGGCGGCGCCGGCTACATCGGGGCGCACGTCGTACGGGCGATGACCGAGGCGGGCGAAAGGACGGTGGTGTACGACGACCTCTCGACCGGCATCACCGAGCGCGTCCCCGAAGACGTACCGCTGGTGGTGGGCTCGACCCTGGACGGCGAGCGCCTGGCCCGGACCCTCGCCGACCACGAGGTCACCGGTGTGGTCCATCTGGCGGCGAAGAAGCAGGTGGGCGAGTCGGTGGACCTGCCGCTGCACTACTACCGGGAGAACGTCGAGGGCCTGCGCGTCCTCCTGGAGGCCGTGTCGGAGGCGGGCGTGCCGTCCTTCGTGTTCTCGTCCTCCGCGGCGGTGTACGGCATGCCGGACGCCGCGCTTCACGGCGAACTGGTGACGGAGGAGACGCCGTGCGTGCCCATGTCGCCGTACGGCGAGACGAAGCTGGCCGGCGAGTGGCTGGTCAGGGCGACGGGCCGGGCGACGGGCCTGTCCACGGCCTCGCTGCGCTACTTCAACGTGGCGGGCGCGGCGCGTCCCGAACTCGCGGACGTGGGCGTCTTCAACCTCATCCCGATGGTATTCGAGAAGCTCACGGAGAACGCGCCCCCGCGCATCTTCGGCGACGACTACGAGACACCGGACGGGACGTGCGTACGTGACTACATCCACGTCGTCGACCTGGCCGATGCCCATGTCGCGGCGGCACGCGCCCTCCAGGCGGCCCCCGGCCGTGACCTCACCCTCAACATCGGCCGCGGGGAAGGGGTGTCGGTGCGCGAGATGATCGACCGCATCAACGCCCTCACCGGCTACGACCGCCCCCCGACGGTCACCCCGCGCCGCCCCGGCGACCCGGCCCGCGTCGTCGCCTCCGCCGACCGCGCCGCCACCGAACTGGGCTGGAAGGCCAAGCACGACGTCCAGGACATGATCACGTCGGCATGGGAGGGGTGGGTACGACTACACCCGGAGGCGGCCCGCGGCTAGCGGACGCTCGTCGGGTGCGGGTGCGGGTGCGGGTGCCGGGCCGGCGCGGGAGCCGGGCCTGGGCGGGAGCCGGAGTTGGGACCGGGGCCGGAGCCGGGATCGGGGCCGGGGCCCGAAGCCGGGGCCCGAAGCCGGGGCCCGAGCCGGGGCCCGAGCCGAAGCCGGGGCCGAGGCCGGGGCCGGGGCCGAGGCCGAGGCCGGGGCCGAGGCCGAGGCCGGGACCGAGGCCGGGACCGGGGCCGGGACCGGGGCCGGGACCGAAGCCGGGACCGAAGCCGGGACCGAAGCCGGGACCGAAGCCGAGGCAGGTGCGGGGCAAGTAACCTGCGCCGATGACCGACTCGCCGACCGCCTCCGCGCCCGACTCCCCCCGTTTGCACCGCGCCCTCGGCGCCGTCGTCGGTTCCGCCGTCGGCGACGCCCTGGGCGCGCCCTTCGAGTTCGGCCCCGAGGGTGCCTTCTCCGCCCGTTTCCCGGAGCCGGGGCAGGGTGGCGAGATGTGCGGGGGCGGCGGCTGGGACCCGGGCGAGGCGACCGACGACACACAGATGGCGGTCCTGGTCGGCGAGTCGTTGCTGGAGTGCGGCGGGCTCGAACTCCCGGACGTCTTCCGGCGGTTCCGGCGGTGGGCGGCGTCGGACCCGAAGGACATCGGCCTGCAGACCGAGGCGGTGCTGGGCAGCGGCGACCCCTGGGACCTGGCAGCGGCACTGCACTTCCAGGTCAGTCAACGCGCCGCCGGAAACGGGGCGTTGATGCGCGCGGCCACCTCCGCCGTGTACTTCGCCCGGCACGGCCGCGACGCCACGATGGACGCCGCCCGCTGCCTCTCCGCCCTCACCCACGGGGACCGGGCGGCCTGGGAGGGCACCGCCGTCCTCCACGAGTTGATCCGCACCGCCCTGACCGGAGCCGACCCCCTCACCGCCCTCCCCGACACCCTCGCGGCACTCCACCCCGACCACCGCCCGCGCTACGCCACCGTCCTCGCCCCCGACTGGCACCCCGACCTGGCGACGGAGTTCAACGGAGCCGTGTGGCCCTGCCTCGGCTCGGCCGTCTGGGCGCTGCGGACGACCACCTCGTACGAGGACGCCGTACGCGCCGCGATCGACCTCGGCGGCGACACGGACACCGTCGCCGCGGTGACCGGCGCCCTCGCCGGCGCCGTGTACGGCATCACCGCGATCCCCGACCGCTGGACCACGCCCCTGCACGTACCACTGCCGGGATTCGGCGAACGCGTTCTGCGCACTCCGGAACTGACCGAACTGGCCGCCCGGTTGAGCACCTAGTGCCGCACTATCCCTCCTGCACTCCGCCCACGATCGGAGCCCATTCGCGGATCGACCGCACCTCGACCCCGGGTGTGTGGCGGTAGTACGGGTCGTCCCGCAGCACCTCCTCCAACCGCGGCCGGTCCACCGCGAACACCAGCAGCGCGCCCTGGTCGTCGGCCCACGGGCCCGCCGCGACCAACTCCCCCTCGGCATGAAGACGGGCAAGGACCGCGCGGTGCGCCGGGCGGGCGGCGAGGCGTTCGGGGGCGGGGGCGGGGGTGAAGGCGAGTTCGACGACGAGCATGGGTTCCCTTCCTCAGTTGCCGCGAACGGTTGCCGCGAACGGTTGCCGCGAGGCTAGGCTCCGCGCAGCGCTCCGGGCTGTATCGGCCGATACAGCCCGGCCGGGAAGGAGAAGGGACGTCAGACGTCATGAACGCACCCGGCCGTCGGCTCAGCGACGTACCCCTGCTCGCGACGCTCCCGGACGCCACCCTGAACGCCCTGTGGGACGCGTCGGTACCCCGCCGCTACGACACCGGCGACATCCTCCGGGCCCAGGGCACCCCCGCCGACCATCTGCTGATCCTGCTGGAGGGCCGTGCGGCCGCGACCGCCACCACGGCGGCAGGGCGCGTGGTGGGGTTCGGCACCTGGACCGGGCCCTGCGCGCTGGACAAGGTGGCGCTGCTCGACGGGGCGGGCCACACGGCGACGTTCACCGCGCTGACGCCGTGCGCCGTGCGGGCCGTACCGCGGGCACGGTTCACCGCGCTGCTCGACGACTCGGCGACGGTCCGCGCCCATGTGTTCCGTCTCCTGGCTACCCAGGCACGCGCCCAGCAGGACCGGCTGACGGCCACGGTCACGCTGCCGTGCGAGGCCAGACTCGCGGCCTGGCTCCTGGAGCGGACGGCGGCGGGCCGGCCCGTCACCGCCACCGTCTCCCTGCCAGGCGGCCAGCGCGAACTGGCCGACCTGCTGGGCGTCACCCGCGTCACCGTGAACCGGGCGTTGTCCCGGCTGCGTCGCGACGGCCTGGTCCGGTGGGCCGGGGACGGCCGGCTCGAGATCCTCGCCCCGGAACTCCTCGCCCTGCGCGCGGCCGCTCCCGAGTGACCAGATCCTCGGCTACATGGTGTTCAGATACTGCGGCTACACGTTGTTCAGATACGTCAGCACCGCCAGCACCCGGCGATGCCCGCTGTCGGACGGCGGCAGCCCCAGCTTCAGGAACACGTTCCCGATGTGCTTGTGAACCGCCCGTTCCGTCACCACCAGAGTCTTCGCGATCGTCGCGTTGTCGTGCCCCTCCGCCATCAGCTTCAGCACCTCACGCTCACGCGGAGTCAGCGAGTCGACCGGCGTGTCCCGGCGCCGCGTCAGCAACTCCGTCACCACCTCCGGATCCAGCGCCGTACCCCCGGCCGCCACCCGCTCCAGCGCATCGAGAAACTCATCCACCCGCCCGACCCGGTCCTTGAGCAGATAACCCACCCCACTGCTCCCACCACCCAACAACTCGGCGGCATACGACTCCTCGACATACTGCGACAACACCAGCACCGGCAACCCCGGCAACTCCTTCCGCGCAGCCAACGCCGCACGCAGACCCTCGTCACGGAACCCCGGCGGCATCCGCACATCCAGCACCGCCACGTCCGGCCGGTGCTCCAGCAGCGCGGGCAGGACCTCCGGCCCGGTGCCGACGACGGCCGCCACCTCGTGCCCGGCAGAGGTCAGCAACAGCACAAGGCCCTCGCGCAACAGGGCGTTGTCCTCGGCGATCACGAGTTTCATGGGGCCCATGGTCCTACGGGTCGGACGGGGCACACCCACCGACCCCGGGACTGACGACGCCGGGACCCGTAGCGAAGCGCCATCGACCCCACAGGTCACAACGCCTTGAGCGCCTCCGCGGTGGCCCGCGCCAGTGCGCCCAGGTACCCCTTCGGGAGCTTCGGACTGCGGATCACCACCGAGCGCCAGTACAGCGGCCCCGAGATCAGGTCCAGTGCCAGGTCCTCGTTCACGCCCTCCCGGACCTCCCCACGCTGCCGCGCCGCCGCCACGATCTTGCTCGCGACGCCCTCCTGCCCCTCCCGCAGGGCCTTCTGCATGGCCTCGGCGATCTCGGGGTTGCGGGCCGCCTCGGCCTGGAGGTCGGGGATGATCTGCGAGGCCACGGGGTGGCGCAGGGCGCGCGAGGTCACCTCGTACAGCAGCCGCAGGTCGCCCTCCAGGGAGCCGGTGTCCGGCACCGGCAGGCCCATCACGGCGATCGCCGAGACGACGTCGAGGACGAGGTGCAGCTTGGAGCGCCAGCGGCGGTACACCGCGGTCTTGCCGACGCCCGCCCGGCGCGCGATCCCCTCGATGGACATTCGCGCGTAGCCCACGGCCGCGAGCTCCTCGAAGACCGCGGCCCGGATGGCCTCCGTCACGTCCTCGCGGAGCACGGCCGCTCCGGCGGGGGCCCGGCGGCGCGGACGGGTCTTCGGCTCGTCGGCGTTCGTCGTCATGCGGACCAGCATAGGGCGTTACGACGAAACGGTTGCGTTCCGACGCCGATTCGGCCTACGCTCACGTTGCGACGATACGGTCCCGTCCCGACGTAAGAGAACGTGAAGAGAAGCGTAAGGAAACGCCGGGTGACGGACCCGCCGACCGCACGAGCACCACGCGTCACCCCACCCCCCGAGTGAAAGCAGCGGATGTGAGCCAGGTCCTCCACACACCGCCCCCGCCGACGGCGACCGCAGCCGCCGTCGTCGACGACGACCTCGCGGCGCTCGCCGCCCGCCACGGCCTCTCGGTCAGCGGTGCCCGCCCCTCCCTGCCGGAGTACGTCCGCCAGCTGTGGGCGCGGCGCCACTTCATCGCCGCCTTCTCGACCGCCAAGCTCACCGCGCAGTACAGCCAGGCGAAGCTGGGCCAGGTCTGGCAGGTGATGAACCCGCTACTGAACGCGGCGGTGTACTTCTTCATCTTCGGTGTGCTGCTGGGCACCAAGAAGGGCGTGCCGGACTACATCCCGTTCCTGGTGACGGGCGTGTTCATCTGGACGTTCACGCAGAGCTCGATCATGGCGGGCACCCGCGCCATCTCCGGCAACCTCGGCCTGGTCCGGGCGCTGTACTTCCCGCGGGCCGCGCTGCCGATCTCCTTCTGTCTGCAACAGCTCCAGCAACTGCTGTTCTCGATGGGCGCCCTGGTCGTGATCCTGCTCGTCTTCGGCGTGCCGGTCTCCGCGTCCTGGCTGCTGGCGGTCCCGGCGCTGGTACTGCAGTTCACCTTCAACGCCGGCGTCTCGATGATCATGGCCCGGCTCGGCGCCAAGACCCCGGACATCGCACAGCTGATGCCGTTCGTCCTGCGCACGTGGATGTACATCTCGGGCGTGATGTGGAGCATCGACCACCTGCTCAGCAAGCACAACGACCTGCCGTCCTGGGTCGCGCCCACCCTCCAGGCCAACCCCGCGGCCGTCTACATCGACCTGATGCGCTTCGCCCTGATCGACACCTTCCACTCCAGCCAGCTGCCGCACCACGTGTGGCTGATCGCGACCGGCTGGGCCCTGCTCGCCGGAGTCGGCGGCTTCATCTACTTCTGGAAGGCTGAGGAGACCTACGGCCGTGGCTGAGAACCCCGAGAACCCCGAGAACGCCGAGAACATCTACGCCGGCGACAAGATCCCCACCGTTGTCGTCGACGGCGTCGACATCGTCTACCGGGTCAACGGCACCGGCGCGGGCCGCGGCTCCGCGACCGCCGCCCTCAACCGCATGCTGCGCCGCAAGAAGGCGGAGAAGGCGGCCGGTGTACGCACGGTGCACGCCGTCAAGAACGTGTCCTTCGTCGCGTACCGGGGCGAGGCCATCGGCCTGATCGGCACCAACGGCTCCGGCAAGTCGACGCTGCTCAAGGCGGTCGCCGGCCTGCTCCCCGTGGAGAACGGCCGGATCCACACCGACGGCCAGCCCTCCCTGCTCGGCGTGAACGCGGCCCTGATGAACGACCTGACCGGCGAGCGCAACGTCTACCTCGGCGGCCTCGCCATGGGCATGTCCCGCGAGCAGGTCAAGGAGCGCTACGAGGAGATCGTCGACTTCTCCGGCATCAACGAGAAGGGCGACTTCATCACCCTCCCGATGCGGACGTACTCCTCCGGCATGGCCGCCCGCCTGCGCTTCTCCATCGCCGCCGCCAAGGACCACGACGTCCTGCTCATCGACGAGGCGCTGGCGACCGGCGACCGCTCCTTCCAGAAGCGCTCCGAGGCCCGCATCCGTGAGCTGCGCAAGCACGCGGGCACGGTGTTCCTGGTCAGCCACAGCAACAAGTCGATCCGCGACACCTGTGACCGCGTGCTCTGGCTGGAGCGCGGCGAGCTGCGCATGGACGGACCGACGGAGGAGGTGCTGGAGGCGTACGAGGCGTTCACCGGCGGTCCCGACAAGGCGAAGGCCAAGCCGAAGCCGCAGCCGCAGCCGCAGCCGCAGGTCGCGGTTCCCTCCTGAACTCCGGGCATGAGGGCGCCCCGAGCCATTCCGGCCCGGGGCGCCCTCATCCCCGTATGCCTTACGTATGCGTCATGCCTTACGTATGCGTCATGCCTTACGTATGCGTCATGCCTTACGCATGCGTCCGCAGCAGCGTCCGCATCGTCCGCATCGCCACGGACAGGTTGGCCAGGTCGAACGTCTCCGAGCCCTGGATCTCGTCCAGGGTCGTGCGCGCCCGGCTCAGGATCGGCGCGTTCTTCTCCTCCCAGGCCTTGAAGCGCTGCTCGGGAGTCGAGGTGCCGTTGCCCACCGCGAGGACGTCGGCGGTCAGCGCCGCGTGGGCCGCGTAGAGGTCCTCGCGGATGGAGGCGCGGGCCATGGACTGCCAGCGGTCGGCACGGGGCAGCTCGATGATGCGGTCCATGAGCTGGGTGATGTGGAGGCGGTCGGCGAGGTCGTAGTAGACCTCGGCGACGTCCATCGGGTCCCGGCCCATCCGGTCGCCCACCGACACGATGTCGAGCGTCGGGAAGGCGGAGGAGAAACCGGCCACGCGCGTGGCGACCTCGTCCGGCACGCCGGCGCCCGTCAGCTCGTCGTAGATCTTCTGGTACCACTCCGAGTCCGCACCCCGCAGCAGCTTCGGCAGCTGCGACCACACCTGCTCGACCCGGTCGCCGAAGAAGTCGACGGTCTCGGCGAGCTGCAGCGGCTGCGGCCGGTTGTTGAGCAGCCAGCGCGTACCGCGCTCGACCAGGCGCCGCGAGTGCAACCGGATCCGGGTCTGGACGACGGCCTCGACCTTGTTGTCGAGCGCCTCCACCGCGTCCCACACGACACCGGAGCGGAAGATCGCGCGGGCCGCGGTCTGCGCCCGCACGATCTCCTCCAGCGAGGCGCCGGTCTCCTCGCGCAGCCGGTGCAGATAGGTCGTACCACCGGTGTTGACCGTGTCGTTGACCAGCACGGTCGTGGTGATCTCGCGGTGCAGCGGGTGGCCGTCGATGCGGTCCCCGAACTGCTCGCGCAGCGCGGCCGGGAAGTACGTGTGCAGCAGACCGCGCAGGTACGGGTCGTCCGGCAGCGAGGTGTGCAGCAGCTCCTCGGCGACCGTGATCTTCGTGTACGCCAGCAGGACGGCCGTCTCCGGGCCGGTCAACCCCTGTGCAGCGCCGAGGCGTTCGCGGATCTGGCGGTCGGTGGGCAGGAACTCCAGGGCCCGGTCCAGCAGGCCCTCGCGCACCAGGTGGCGCAGGTACCGCTGCTGGGCGTGGAGCATGTCCTTGGACTGGGCGAGCGCGTTGGCGATGGCCGTGTTCTGCGCGTAGTTGTTGCGCAGCACCAGGTGGCCGACCTCGTCGGTCATCTCGGCGAGCAGCTTGTTGCGCTGCTTGACGGTCATGTCGCCGTCCGCGACCAGGCCGTTGAGCAGGATCTTGATGTTCACCTCGTGGTCGGAGGTGTCCACGCCCGCGCTGTTGTCGATGGCATCAGTGTTGATCTTGCCGCCGTGCAGCGCGAACTCGATCCGGCCCAGCTGGGTCAGGCCCAGGTTGCCGCCCTCGCCGACGACCCTGACGCGCAGGTCGGCGCCGTCGACGCGGATCTGGTCGTTGGCCTTGTCGCCGACGTCCGCGTGCGTCTCGGTGCTCGCCTTCACGTACGTCCCGATGCCGCCGTTCCACAGCAGGTCCACCGGCGCCTTGAGGATCGCCTTCATCAGGTCGGCCGGGGTCATCTTGGCGACCTTGCCCTCGATGCCCAGGGCCTCACGGATGTGCGCGTTGACCGGGATCGCCTTGGCGGTACGGGGGAACACGCCGCCACCGGCGGAGATGAGCGCGGTGTCGTAGTCGGCCCAGCTGGAGCGGGACAGCTCGAAGACGCGGCGGCGCTCGGCGTACGAGGTGGCCGCGTCGGGATTCGGGTCGATGAAGATGTGCCGGTGGTCGAAGGCGGCGACCAGGCGGATGTGCTCACTGAGCAGCATGCCGTTGCCGAACACGTCACCGGACATGTCGCCGATGCCGACGACCGTGAAGTCCTCGGCCTGCGTGTTCACGCCCAGCTCGCGGAAGTGCCGCTTGACGGACTCCCAGGCGCCGCGCGCGGTGATGCCCATGCCCTTGTGGTCGTACCCGGCGGAGCCGCCGGAGGCGAAGGCGTCGCCGAGCCAGAAGTTGTAGTTCTCGGCGACCCCGTTGGCGATGTCCGAGAAGGTCGCGGTGCCCTTGTCGGCGGCGACGACGAGATAGGTGTCGTCCTCGTCGTGCCGGACGACGTCGGCGGGCGGGACCACTTCGCCGGCGACCATGTTGTCGGTGATGTCGAGCAGCGCCGAGATGAAGGTCTTGTAGCTGCGGATGCCCTCCGCCAGCCACGCGTCCCGGTCGACGGACGGGTCGGGCAGCTGCTTGGCGACGAAGCCGCCCTTGGCGCCGACCGGCACGATGACGGTGTTCTTCACCATCTGCGCCTTCACCAGGCCGAGGATCTCGGTGCGGAAGTCCTCACGCCGGTCGGACCAGCGCAGCCCGCCTCGCGCGACCTTCCCGAACCGCAGGTGCACGCCCTCCACCCGAGGCGAGTACACCCAGATCTCGAACGCCGGGCGCGGCGCCGGCAGATCGGGGATCATCTGCGGGTCGAACTTCATGGAGATGTAGTCGTGCGGCTTGCCGCCCGCCGCCTCCTGGAAGAAGTTCGTCCTGAGGGTCGCCTTGATGACGGTCAGGAAGGACCGCAGGATCCGGTCCTCGTCGAGAGAGGCGACCTGGTCGAGCGCCGCGTCGAGTTCTTCGAGGAGCGCGTCGACGAGCTCGTGCCCGGCACGCTGCCGGTCCGGCGACATCCGCGCCTCGAACAGCGACACCAGCAGCCGGGTGGTGTGAACGTTGTGGCGGAGGGTGTCCTCCATGTAGTCCTGGCTGAACGTCGAGCCCGCCTGCCGCAGGTACTTCGCGTACGCCCGCAGCACCATCGCCTGCCGCCAGTGCAGCCCGGCACTCAGCACGAGGGCGTTGAACCCGTCGTTCTCCGCCTGGCCGGTCCAGGTCGCGGCGAAGGCGTCCTGGAACCGCTCGCGCCCGTCGTCGCCGAGGTAGTCGCCGCTCCCGCCCTTCGGCTGGGGCATGCGCAGCCCGAAGTCGTAGATCCAGGCCACACTCCGGTCCGAGCAGCGCAGTTCGTACGGCCGCTCGTCCATCACCTCGACACCGAGCCGGTTGAGCACCGGCAGCACGGCCGACAGGGTGATGGACTCGCCCTTGCGGTAGATCTTGAACCTGCGCTCCTCGGGGGCGGCGCCCACGGGCTCGTACAGGCTGAGCTCGAAGCTCTTCTCCTCGGTGAGCTCTTCGATGTGCGCGAGGTCGGCGACCGCGGAGCGCGGGGTGTGGTCGGCCTTGTAGCCCTCGGGGATGGCGTTGCCGTAGCGGCGCAGCAGCTCGGCGGCGCGCTCCTCGCCGAACTCGGCGTTCAGCGCCTCGCCGAAACCGTCGGCCCACGACCGCGCGGCCTCCACCAGCCGCGCCTCGATGCGCTCCTTGTCGGCGTCGGACAGCTGCGGCAGCTCGGTGCCCTGCGGGACCCGGACGACGAAGTGCAGCCGGGAGAGGATCGACTCGGTGTTCCAGGCGGTGAAGTCGACGCTGGTACCGCCGAGTTCCTCCTTGAGGATGTCGATGATCCGCAGCCGTACGCCGGTGGTGTACCGGTCGCGGGGCAGGTAGACGAGGGCGGAGTAGTAGCGCCCGTACTCGTCCTGGCGCAGGTAGAGCCTGAGCCGGCGCCGCTCCTGGAGGTAGAGCACGGACGTGACGATGGCCTGCAACTCGTCCGGCGGGGTCTGGAAGAGCTCGTCCCGCGGATAGGTCTCCAGGATCTGCAGCAGATCCCGCCCGTCATGACTGTTGGGCGAGAACCCAGCCCGCTCCAGCACCTCTTCGACCTTGCGCCGGATGACGGGCACCCGCCGCACGGACTCGGTGTAGGCGGCGGACGAGAACAGCCCGAGGAACCGCCGCTCCCCCACCACGTTCCCGTCGGCGTCGAACTTCTTGACGCCGATGTAGTCGAGATACGACGGCCGGTGCACGGTCGACCGGCTGTTCGCCTTGGTCAGCACGAGGAGCTTGTGCTCGCGCGCCTTGGCCCGGGCGTCGGCGGGCAGCCGCTCGAAGGAGGGACTGACGGGGTGGCTGTCCCCTTCGGCGTGATGAGGATCGGACCGCAGAATCCCCAGCCCGGTGCCGGGGACGGCCGCGAGGGAGTCGTCCTCCCGCAGCTGGTACTCCCGGTACCCGAGGAAGGTGAAGTGATCGGCGGCGAGCCAGCGCAGCAGCTCCCGCGCCTCCTCGATCTCCTGCTCGCGCAGGTCGGACGCGACGGGCTCCTTGGGCAGTTCGTCGGCCATGCGCAGCGCCGCGTCCCGCATCTTCTCCCAGTCCTCGACGGCCTCACGGGCGTCGGACAGGACACGCAGCAGGTCGGCGGTGATCTGCTTCAGGTCGCCGCGGTCGGTCTCGCGGTCGATCTCGACATGGATCCAGGACTCGGTGTGCCCGTCGTGCGGCAGTTCGCCGGTGACCGGGGTGGTGATCACCTCGATGAGCTTGCCGGTGACGTCACGCCGCACGATGACCTGCGGATGAATGACGACGTGGATCCCACGCCCCTGCCGGGTCAGCTCATTGGTGACGGAGTCGACAAGGAAGGGCATGTCATCGGTGACCACCTCGACAACCGAATGACTGCACGTCCACCCGTTCTCCTCCACGGTGGGCGTGTGGACCCGCACGTTGGCCGTGCCCTGCGGGCGGTTCTCGGCCAGCCGGTAGTGCGAGAGTGCGGCGCCGAAGACGTCGACCGGGTCGCGGTCGGCGAGGTCCTCCGGGGCGGTGTGCAGGTAGTAGCGCTGGAGGAACGCGAGCAGGGTGTCCCGGTCGGGTGTGCTCTGGTCCGTCGTCCCAGTCGGTAGGTGCCCCCCGACCGGGCTGTTCTCAGCTACCCGGGCGGCCCTCTCGAGCAGCTCGGCCTTGGCTTCGTCCAGCTTGGTCTGCATTGTCCTCTGGCTCCTGTCGCGCGCCGTTGCGTGACGTAGGTGGAAGTACGGTCTCTTCCCCTGTGACGTAACGCCGCGACGCGGGGTCTCCGGTCTGATCCGACGCTATGCCGCAAGGTGAGATGAGCGGGGGGTTATCAGCCATTCTCGACACGCCGGAAGGGTGTGACGCTGCTCTCTGCGGCGGCACATGTTTCCGGCGTGTGTACGGCGTCCCGGAGGCCCCTGGGCCCCCGTCCCACCCGCGAAGACCAGCGACCGCCGCCCGGTCACGGAGGTACTCCGTGCTCCCCGGGCGCAAGGCAGGGGCGACGATGCCCCCGCGAACTATCGCGCTGATCACGCCACCAGGCTATCGCTCCTTCCAGGGGGCCCGTCATGAGCCGTATGTGTACAAAACCAGGGTCAGAACTTTGACGTTCTGCACAGGACCACGAACAGCCGTCTCATGCGGGGTACGGCATCCCGCCGGGCGGGAGGGCGATGGTCGCCGCCCGGGGCGCGGGGTTGGGGCGCTGCGGAGGTGCAGGGGCCGCAGTCTCCCGCCGGGGTGCAGGGGCCGCAGTCTCCCGCCGGGGTGCAGGGCCGCAGTCCCCCGCCGGAGTCCAGGAGCGCGAAACCCCGCGGGGGTGCAGGGGCCGCATTCCCCGCCAGGGTCCAGGGACGAAACCCCGCGGGGGACGCAGGGCACACAGTCCTCGCCGGGGCGCCGGAACGCAGTCCCCGCCAGGGTCCAGGGGCGGAGCCCCGCCGGGGCGCAGGGGCGGAGCCCCGCAAGGAACGCAGGCCACACGGTCCTCGCCGGGGCGCCGGGGCGCCGGGACGCAGTCCCCGCCAAGGTCCAGGAGCGCGCAGCCCCGCGTGGGGTGCAGGGGACGCAGTCCCCGCCGAGGTCCAGGGGCGGAGCCCCTGGCGGGGTCGAAGGGGCGGAGCCCCTGGGGATGGGACGGGTAGGGGCGGCGGGGGCGAGAACACCCCGGCGACACCCCCAGGCGGCAACCACAACCCAGGGCCGACCACCCCCGGACCCCAGCTCACCGCAGCGTCACGCAGCCAACCGCTCCGCCTCCACCACAGCCTCCTCCAACGAATCCACCACCGGCACCCCCACCACCTCAAGGCTCGCCCGCCCATGCGACCCCCCGGTGTACAGCACGGCCCGCGCCCCCACATGCAGCGCCGCCACCGCATCATCGGCAGCATCCCCGATCACCACCGTACGACCCGGATTCACCCCCACCAGCGCCCCAAGATGCCGCACCATGTGCTCCGCCTTGCTCCCCCCGGACGGCCCGACCCGCCCGTCGACCCGCAAGAAGTGCGCCTCGATACCGAACCCCCGCACCAACGGCACCAGCTCGTCATGCACATACATGCTGAGAATCGACTGACTCCGCCCCGCCGATCCCCAGCCGGCAAGCAAGTCCACCGCCCCCGCAGTCAACCCGCACCTCACCCGATGCTCGGCGTAGTACCGATGAAAGGTCTCATCCATGACCTCCCACTCCGCATCGGTCGGCAACCGCCCCATCAACCGCTCATAGAACTTCGGCACCGGCACGCAGTACAACGCCCGGTACTGCTCCATCGTGATCGGCGCCAGCCCCAACTCCGCGAACGCCGCGTTCGTCGCCCCGATGATCGCGTCGTTGTCATGGAACAGCGTCCCGTTCCAGTCCCAGACAATGTGCGCGCCCGTCTGCTTCCCCATGCCCAAAACGTACCCGCCCCCACTGACAATCAAGAGACGAGCAGGTCACCACAGCGCCAGTCCCCGGCTCCCCCGCCGCGGAGCCATCCTCAGCTCCCCTCAGCCCCCAGCCCCACCAGGTTCGGAATCTCCTGCGTGGCGAACCACAGCAGCTCATGATCCTCGGCCCCGTCCACAACGAACTGCGCGTCGTCGTCCCCACCGTCCGCCGCCGCCAGCGCCCCGGCCGCCGCGGCCACATCCGCCTCCGCGTCAGGCGCATCGACATGCACGGACGCCGCCTTGGCCAACGACACGCCCCCGGCAACCCGCACCTCACCGAGCGCCGCAGGATCAAGCGCCCGGTCGGGATCAGAGGTCGCCGTACCGTCGGGCACATCCACCGCGACCACAACCCGCCACCGCACCGCCCCCGCATCCGCCGCCAGCAACCGCAGTGACCCCAGCGCGGCCCGGTTCAGCGCGGCGTACTCCAGTTCCTCGATGTCGTCGGACAGGTACCACTCACGCAACGCCGGCGTGACCGCGTAGGCGACGAACGGCCCGCTCCCCAACTCCCCCGTCTTGTACGCCTCGGCGAGCCCGGGAAGAGTCAGGGGGACGTAGACACGCATGGCTCGCCGCTTTCGTGGTCGGAGGCTCCTCGGGTCCTCTCGGAGGGGCGTTCGCACCTCCCGGAGGGCCTCCAGGATACGTGCGTGGGGTCCCCTTTCGAGTCCCTGCCCACCCCCCTGAAGTCGTCCACCCGGCGCCCCGGAACTCACCCGGTACACCCCCGCCAAGTCGGGCTTTCCGCACCCCCCGACCACTCTGATAGGTGAACATTCCGGCCGCCCCGGCGAGGACCCCCGCCGCCTTGCCGCCGCGGCCCACCACCCCGTACAAGATCCTCAACCACGAAGTTACTGCCCGGTACCACCCGGGCCGATCGAGCGGGGACACCGATGAACAAGGTCATGACGAGGGCGAACCACCACCCCGGCGCCCGCCCGCCGGGCCGCCGCGACCCGCGCCGCCCCGGCGGCACACCACCCCGCACGCCCGGCGGCGGCACGCCCCGCACGACCACACCCGAAGGCCGCCCGCCAGGCTCACCGGCCACCACCGCACCCCCCACCCGCACCAGCCCGCCCGACAACCGCCCCCCGGCCCCTGGCAGGACCGCAGGAAGGCCCACCACGGCCCCACACACCCAAGCGACCTCCCCTACCTCCCCCAGTGCCCTCAGCACCCGCACAGGCACCCCCACAAGGCCCTCCGCCCCCAGGCCCGGCACAACCACGACCACCAGCCCCACCACACCGCCACGCCCAGCCACAGCCGCCCGACCGACCCCGGCCGCCCTCATCCCCCAGCCTCGCCCCACCGACCTCTTCGCCGACCGCCTCCTCGCCGTCCTCAGCGGCCGCCGCCCCGTCCACTGGATGCTCCGGTACACCGCGGGCCGCGCCTACGACGAACTCGCCTGGCTCGCCGAACGCGGCCCCCTGCGCACCACGCGCGGCACCCTCCCCGTCGTCCGCGACATCGGCTACTTCGAACCCCGCCCCGGCGCCATCGAGGCCTTCGCCCGCATCGGGGCCGGCGACCGGCTGCGCGCGATGGCTTTCCGCCTGGAACAGGGCCGGGACCTGCGCTGGCGCTGCACGGCCGTGGAAGTGGGCGGCCCACGCAGGCCGAGCACGGACGATTCCTAATCGGGATGTCAAGCCGTGAGGGTGACGGGCGGTGTGGGCTGGTAGCACCGTCCGTCACGCAGGA